>NZ_JAGGQX010000061.1:0-51521 GCF_018613095.1 Bacillus sp. ISL-75 | reverse complement strand
TCATTTTGTTACGTTGGCTTAGCTTCACTTTCTTACGAAAGATTCACTAATAATTTTTTGTTTGTTTACACGTCTTGTTTGTTTAGTTTTCAAAGATCAATTTTCTCTATCGCCTAAAAGCGACTTTATAATCTTACCAAGTTATCAATGTAAAGTCAATAACTTTTTTTATTTCTTTTATCTTGCCATCACTGCCTCGCAGCAACAGATATTAATATACCACCATTAAAGACCTAGTGCAATAGTATTTATTATTTTTTTATATAAAATTACAAAGTAAAACTATTCTAACTCTTCAAGGCTAGAGGAAATAAAAAAAGCGCCAGTGGCACTGGCACTTTTCAAAGATATTACTTATGACGCATTAACGGGAATAACAGTACGTCGCGGATAGATGGTGAATTAGTTAACAGCATAACTATGCGGTCTATTCCAATTCCTAATCCTCCAGTAGGCGGCATACCATACTCCAGAGCTTCAACGAAGTCATCATCCATCATATGGGCTTCGTCATTCCCTTGTTCGCGTTCCTTTAATTGCGCTTCGAAACGTTCTCTTTGATCAATTGGATCATTAAGCTCTGTAAACGCGTTTGCATGCTCACGCGCTACAATAAATAATTCAAAACGATCTGTAAATCGCGGATCCTCATCATTTTTCTTCGCAAGCGGCGAAATTTCTACTGGATGGCCGTAAATAAACGTAGGCTGGATTAACTTTTCCTCTACTTTTTGCTCAAAGAATTCATTTACAATGTGACCATAAAGCATGTTGTTATTAATTTCTACTCCGTGTTCTTTAGCAAGTTCACGAGCCTCTTCCACACTCATCTCTTTCCAGAAATCTGCACCCGTGTATTCTTTGATGGCATCAACCATGTGAAGTCTTTTCCATTCCGGTTTAAGGTCTACTTCATATTCCCCATATTGAATTGTAGTGGAACCAACTACTTCTTGAGCAATGTGGGCGATTAAATTCTCAGTAAGACTCATGATATCGCGATAATCTGCGTAGGCTTCGTAAAGTTCAATCATTGTGAATTCTGGGTTGTGACGGGTAGAGACCCCTTCATTCCGGAATACACGGCCAATTTCATAAACCTTTTCCAGACCGCCGACAATTAACCGCTTTAAGTGAAGCTCAATGGCAATCCTCATAAACAACGGCATATCGAGAGCATTATGATGCGTAATGAACGGACGTGCGGACGCACCTCCAGCGATAGAATGCATCATAGGTGTTTCAACTTCTAAATAACCATGGTCATCTAAATAACGACGCATCGATTGAATAATACGGCTTCTCGCAATAAATGTCGCCTTACTATCTTGGCTCATAATTAAATCCAAATAACGCTGACGGTAGCGCTGTTCTACATCTTTAAGTCCATGGAACTTATCAGGCAGCGGACGCAATGCCTTTGTTAAGAACACAAAGTTTTCTACCTTTACGGATAGCTCGCCTACTTTTGTTTTAAATAATGTTCCAGTTACCCCAATAATATCCCCTAGGTCAGCGGTATCAAATAGTTTGTAATTCTCTTCACCAATAGCATCCTGACGAACATATACTTGAATTTGACCCGTTAAATCTTGAACATGCGCAAAACCTGCTTTACCTTTTCCACGCTTCGTCATAATTCGGCCTGCTAAAGAAACGGAAATGTTTTTTGCTTCGATGTCTTCTTTTTCTAATTCTCCATATTGCTCAATCAATTCATTTGTATTGTGTGAACGGTCAAAACGCTTACCAAATGGATCAAGACCATTTTCGCGCATGGTGTTCATTTTTTCACGTCTGACCCTTAATTGGTCATTTAAATCTTCCTGACTCATAAAATCCACTCCAATAATCATTTATTATGTAAAATGCTTTTATTAATCCATCCATTTTTCTACATACTTTATTATTTTACACAAACTTATACTTTCAGACATCAAAAAAGATCTTAATAAAATAAAAACTGCCAGTTATTTCACTGGCAGCATCCAATTAGTATAGAAAAAGACACTTTAAGTGACAAATTTACCCTACAATCAACTGACTTTGTTCTTTTTCCTCAACTTCTAACACTAGTTCGTTTAATAATGTCACTAAGTGATCTCTTGTTTCACACTCATTAATGGCATTACGAACTTTAGCGTTGCCGCGTACCCCTTTTAAATACCAAGCAGCATGCTTGCGCATTTCGCGAACCGCAATATTTTCATTTTTCAGAGCGATTAAGCGGTCAAGATGAAGAATACATACATCAATCTTTTCTCTAACAGTTGGTTGAGGCATTAATATCCCAGATTCTAAATATTGTACAGTACGATAAATCATCCATGGATCTCCTAATGCAGCTCTTCCAATCATGACTCCGTCCACACCAGTTTCCTCGAGCATTCGTTTGGCATCCTGTGGTGTCTGGACGTCCCCATTTCCAATTAACGGAATGTTTAGGTTTTGCTTTACTTCACGGATGATATCCCAGTTAGCTTTTCCTTCATACATTTGAACACGCGTGCGACCATGAAGCGACACAGCCTTTCCTCCTGCGCGTTCGACTGCTTGGGCATTTTTAACAGCAAAAATATGCTGTTCATCCCAGCCCATCCGCATTTTCACTGTAACAGGCTTTTCCACTTCCGCAACTACTGCAGAAACCATCTCGTAGATTTTATTTGGATCAAGAAGCCATTTCGCTCCCGCATCACATTTAGTGATTTTTGGAACAGGGCAGCCCATATTAATATCGATAATATCAGCATTGGTATTCTTATCAACAAATTTGGCTGCTTCGACAAGCGTTTCCCTTTTGCCGCCAAAAATTTGCAAACTAAGCGGTTTTTCACGCTCATCGATGTAGAGCATATTCATTGTTTTTTCGTTTTTATAAACGATACCTTTATCGCTTACCATCTCTGCACAAACTAAACCAGCACCGAACTCTTTCACCGTTAGACGGAATGCAGAGTTACATACCCCAGCCATTGGAGCTAAAACCACTGGATTCTTCATTTCAATATCGCCAATTTTCAACATGGAACTACCTCCTATTCTTTGATGAACTTATTCCTTAGGAGTTAAATCATCTATACTTATTTTTAATGAATGCGCAATTCTCTCAAGCAGGTCAACTGCAGGCAGGCGATTTCCTCTTTCAATCTCTCCTAAGATCGATACAGATACACCTAGTTCCTTCGAAAAGCCTTCTTGTGTAAAGCCCTTTAGCTTCCGATAGGCACGAATCCGTCTTCCCCATTTTTCCGCTTCCATATTCGGACTCCTTCTTTATCAGGTAATTCTTCTAACGATGATTCAAGCAATTTATTTATCTTTAAAAATGGACTGTCGTGAATGATCTCTAAAAGTGGAATAATTACAAAAGCCCGTTCTAACATCCTCGGATGTGGAACTATGAGCCTCTCGCTTTCAATATTTTCTTGGTTAAAGGTAAGAATGTCAAGGTCTATTGTTCGCGGACCCCACTTTATTTCCCTTTTTCTCCCAAGTTCCAATTCGATTTTTAAGCATAAATCCAGCAATTCCATTGGACTTAATGCCGTCTGAATCTCAATTATCATATTCAAAAATAAGTCTTGGTCTTCATAGCCAACCGGATCTGTTTCGTAAATAGAGGAGTAATTTACCAAATGAAGATCAGAATAGCTTGTTAATTTTTTGATTGCACTCGTTAAATTATCATATCGGTTTCCTAGATTCGAGCCAAGGGCAATAAATGCTGTGTTTTCCACTTTTATCTTCTCCTTGTAATTTCTACTGCAACAGACCTGTAATGGCCTGAAATCGGCGGATTTGGCTTAATCACGGTTACTGTAACCTCGGATACAAGTGGAAACCCCATCAGGATGTTTGAAGCAATCCTTTCTGCAACAGCTTCGACTAACTTATACGGCTGCCCCTCGATTATTTCCTTACATACTTGGTATAACTCAGCATAATTTACTGAGTGCTCCAGTTCATCCGTTTCGCCTGCTTTTTTTAAATCAAGGGAAACGGATAAATCAACCTCAAATCGCTGTCCTAGCCGAGTCTCTTCCGGGAAAACACCATGGTAGCCGTAAAATTCCATTCGATTGACATAAATTTTATCCAATCAGTTCACCCTTTCCCATTAGGGCATCCATCATTTTTGCCATCCTGCTCATTTCCTTGACATCGTGAACTCGTATTATGTGGCAGCCCTTTTGGATTCCATAACAAATCGTTGCTCCTGTGCCTTCCATTCTTTCGTGAACAGGAAGATCTAATGCCTGTCCAATCATTGTTTTTCTGGATGTCCCTAATAATACTGGATAACCTAGTTTAACAAATGTATCTAAATTCTGCATAGTTAGCAGATTTTCTTGGTAATCTCTCGCAAAACCGATACCAGGGTCGAGAATAATATTTTCATCCATTACACCTGCATTTTTGACAATCGTTATACTTTCATAAAGATCATTAATGACATCTCTCATGAAAACCTTATAGTTTCGGTCATGACGATTATGCATAAGCACGATTGGAACACCGTAGTCTGCAGCAACTTGACCCATTTTTTCATCGGCTTTTGCCCCCCATACATCATTGATTATATGGGCTCCTGCTTCAATCGCCTGCTTTGCCACTTCTGCCTTATACGTATCAATCGAGATTGGAATATCGACATGCTTAGCGATTGCCTCAATTACCGGGATTACCCGTTTGAGTTCTTCCTCGAGGGGAACAGCTGCAAAGCCAGGCCGTGTCGATTCACCGCCGATATCAATGATATCAGCCCCATTTGCGACCATTTCTTTTGCTCGTTCCACAGCCATTTCAACATGATTAAATTTACCGCCATCTGAAAAGGAATCTGGAGTTGCATTTAAAATGCCCATAATAATGGTTTTTTTACTACTATCCAAGGTATATGGTCCACATTTGATTTGTTCTTGAGTTGCTCTCATACCTAATCCTCCTATACAGGCTTTTTTCACTCTTTTTATCATACATGAAGTCTTAATTAGTTTACAAAAAAAAGAAGCATCGGTAAGCCGACGCCTCTCTTTAATTGTCTAATTTCAACGCCCAGCGGCGTTTCCACTTTACTATTTATTCAGCATCATACTGGTAAAGCGCTGTACTTAAATAACGTTCACCGTTATCAGGAATAATTGCTAGAACCTTTTTACCTTTTCCAAGTTTCTTCGCAACTTCTAATGCAGCGTGGATTGCTGCTCCTGAAGAAATACCACCAAGAATTCCTTCTTCTCTAGCTGCACGTCTTGATGCAGCAAAAGCTTCTTCCGTTCCAACTTGAATCACTTCATCATAAATATTAGTATTTAAGGTTTCTGGAATAAATCCTGCACCAAGCCCTTGAAGCTTATGCGGGCCAGGTGATCCGCCAGAAAGAACAGGTGAATCTGTTGGTTCAATAGCAACGATTTTAATTTCAGGGAATTTTTCACGAAGAACACTTCCTGCTCCTGAGATTGTTCCTCCAGTTCCGATTCCTGAAACAAAAGCATCTAATTGATCCATTTGTTCAACGATTTCTTTACCTGTTGTTCTTCTATGAACTTCAGGATTCGCTTGGTTCTTAAATTGCTGCGGTAAGAAATAACCATGTTCCTGTACTAATTCTTCTGCCTTAGCAATAGCACCCTTCATACCAGCTGGACCAGGTGTTAACACAAGTTCCGCACCGTAAGCACGAAGTAGATTCCGTCTTTCCAAACTCATCGTTTCAGGCATAACAAAAACGGCCTTGTAACCTTTTGCTGCAGCAATCATAGCTAGTCCAATTCCAGTATTTCCACTTGTAGGCTCAATAATGGTATCGACACCAGGTTTAATTAAACCTTGTTCTTCTGCTGCTTCAATCATAGCTAAAGCGATACGATCCTTTACACTGCTGCCAGGATTAAAATATTCAAGTTTCAAATAAACCTCTGCACTATTTTCATCTACTAATCTGTTTAATTTAACGATAGGCGTTTGACCGACTAAATCGGCAACTGAATTTGCAACACGAACCATTTAGAGCACCCCTATTCCGAGTAATTTGATTGGATTTATATAATTAAATTTACCAGTTTTATACTTAGTTTGTCAATCGTTTTGTTCGGATATTTTTACAATATTTCAAATTTTAGAATGAAAAAACACAGAAATAACATCTGTGTTTTTAGTTTCCTTCTTTACCGTAAAACCAATCCACCTGAACATCATCCCAAAAAGTAGAAGCAGCAGCTGGGGATTTCATTTGTTCAAGAGCAATTTGGCGCCGAATTTGCTCTTTTACATCCTTAAAGGAATATTTCTTTCCATTTATTTTTCCTTCTAGCTTAATGATTGCATACCCTTGGCCTACCTTGATTGGCATACTGTAGGCGCCTTTCTTTAATTCCTTAGCTGTTTGGATATATTGGACCGGATAGCGTTCATCTTCCTCACTAAGGTATCCTATATCTCCGCCTTCATTAGCAGAAAATTCCTCAATCGAACGTTCCATCGCTAATGTTGAAAAGTCCGAACCTTGTGCTAATTCCTGTAAAGCCTGGTCTGCTTCTTCCTCTGTACTCACAACAATATGTGATAAATGGAAGGCAGGCGGCACATGAAATAGCTCTTTATTTTTTTTATAATAGTTACTTAATTCATCGTTTGAAACCACGACATCTTTTGTTAAAAGTTCCTCTAAAAGGAGGTTGCTTCGGATTTGTTCCTTCCACTTCTCTTCATTCTTTACGCTCTGTTTACTCAAAGAATTATAGGTGGCTTGCAGCATTCTATATTCACGTTCAACATCTTGATTGGTTATTTTAATTTTATACTTCGCTGCCATTTCCTCTATGACCTTTTGATCGACCATTTCTTTTAAAACATCTTTTCCATATCTGGCTTCTAGTTCATTCAGCCATTCTTGTCTTAGGATTGTTTTTTTTCCGACTGTTGCAACTGCCTCTTCATTCATTACTGCTCCGCCTGCCAGATTTGCCTTTGATAAAAAAAAGGCGATTGTTAGGCAATTAACCATGATCAGGGCCGCGATAACCATCCAAAGTTGCTTCCTCCCCAACGTCTCTCCCCCAATCAGAAAAGCGTAAGCACCTTACTTTGCATCCTTTTTCAGTTCTTCTAATTCATCGCTCGAAAAGAGGTACTTTTCATTGCAAAAGTGACAATGAGCCTCAGCCTGTCCATCTTCTTCAATCATGGCATGGATCTCTGCTGCCCCTAAGCCAACAATCGCATTAGCAAATCGTTCTTTAGAGCAATTACATTCAAAGCCCACTGGCATCGTTTCTAAGACCTTTACTTGCTCTTTTCCAAAAAGCTCTTCGAGGATTTGTTCTGGAGTTAAACCTCGTTCAATTAATTTGGAAATGGGCTCAATGTTTTTTAATCTTTCTTCCAGATTTGAAATGATGGGTTCCGGTGTCCCAGGCATTAATTGAAAAATAAACCCGCCTGCTGCCAAAATGCTATCATCGGGATTTACTAAAACACCGACACCAACCGAAGAAGGAGTTTGCTCCGATGTCGCAAAATAATACGTAAAGTCTTCTCCTAGTTCACCTGATACCAACGGAACCTGTCCAGAGAAAAAGTCACGAAGCCCTACATCCTTGACAACCGCAAGCGTCCCCTCGGTACCCACCGCGCGGCGGACATCAAGCTTCCCATTTTCAGTTGATTCAAAATCAACTTCCGGGTTGGTTACATACCCCCGCACTTCCCCTTTGGCATTGCTATCCACAACAATCGGGCCTATCGGGCCGCCGCCGTTGATTTTAATTGTTAATTTATCCTCACCCTTAAGCATAGCCCCCATCATTACCCCTGCGGTCATCGTACGGCCGAGTGCAGCTGATGCTGTCCGCCAGGTTTGATGACGCCTTTGTGCCTCACTTACCGTTTCTGTTGTACGAACGGCATAGGCTCGAATATTGCCATCATAGGCAAGTGCTTTTACAAGATAATCCTTCATTTGGTAACCCCCTTCTAGCTGTTATTCCTTAGGATATCCACGTTTCTCTTATAGATAAGCTGTAACCCTTTTAAAGTTAAAAATGGATCAACAATATCAATAATGGTTGATTCTTGGGCAATTAAATTAGCTAGTCCGCCTGTCGCAATGACCGTTGGCTTCTTCTCGCTTTGCTCCATCATCCTCTTTACGATGCCCTCTACCTGTCCCACATACCCGTAGACAATACCAGCCTGCATCGCCGCCACGGTATTTTTGCCGATTACCGCTTCAGGGCGGGCTATTTCAATTCTCGGCAATTTTGAAGCTCTCGAATAAAGGGCCTCTGTTGAAATACCCACTCCCGGGGCAATCGCACCACCCATATATTGGCGTTCCTCATTCACATAACAATAAGTTGTTGCGGTTCCAAAATCGACAATAATCAAAGGACTGCCATATTCGTGGATAGCAGCAACAGCATTTACGATTCGGTCCGCCCCAACTTCTCTTGGATTTTCATATTTAATATTTAAACCCGTTTTAATCCCTGGTCCAACAACAAACGGCTTCACATGAAAATACTTTTGACACATTCTTTCCAGCGCAAACATAATTGGTGGAACGACAGAGGAAATAATAATGCCATCAATATCTGAAAAAGAGAGGCCAGCATGATCAAACAATGCTTTAATGTTCATTCCAAACTCATCTTCCGTACGATTTCTATTTGTTTCTACACGCCAATGATATTTAAGTTCCTCATGATCATAAACACCCAGTACTATATTGGTATTCCCTACATCAAATACGAAAATCACATCTATCACTCACTTTTCAGATTATTCACTTCTATACTGAAAACATAATAACATAAATATGTTTTTTGATAAAAAAAAAGAGCGCTTCAATGAAGCACTCTTTCGACTATTTATTTATTATCTGTTTCATTAGGAGGGTTAAGCGGCTCAACCTCATCCTTTTTCGTATTGATATTAACCTTCACGTCTTCTACTTTTTTCGGACCGATTTTAACGGCTTCTAAAGCGACATTAGGCGCTGGCATATGACCATGGTCAACTAAATATTTAATTTGTTCAGCAACAAGGGTTTCAACTTCAAGAAGTGTCTTTGCAATGAGATCAAGCTTGTCACGATTTTCAGTGAGAATGACTTTAGCTCGAGCGTAACATTCCTTGATAATTCTTTGAACTTCCAAGTCAATTTCATAAGCAATCGCATCGGAATAATTTTGCTCATTATGAATGTCACGGCCTAAGAAAACCTGTCCGCCTGAACCTTGACCAAACTGAAGCGGTCCAAGCTTTTCACTCATACCGTATTCGGTTACCATCTTACGAGCAATTCCTGTAGCGCGTTGGAAATCGTTGTGGGCTCCAGTACTTACTTCACCAAAGACAATCTCTTCCGCTACACGCCCACCGAGTAAACCAACAATTTTATCAAGCAACTCAGGCTTCGTCATAAAGTAACGATCTTCTCTAGGCAGCATGACAGCATATCCGCCTGCTTGCCCACGAGGAACGATGGTAACTTTGTGGACCATGTCGGCTTCATCTAGCACCAAACCAATCACCGTATGGCCGCCCTCATGGAATGCAACGATATTACGTTCCTTTTGGGAAATAACCCTGCTCTTTTTAGCTGGCCCAGCAATTACCCGGTCGGTCGCTTCATCAATATCTTCCATATCGATTTTCTTCTTACTGCTTCGGGCTGCAACTAATGCCGCCTCATTTAATAAGTTCTCTAAGTCAGCACCTGAAAAGCCTGGTGTACGCATGGCAATATTCTTTAAGTTTACAGATTCATCTAACGGTTTATTACGTGCATGTACTTTAAGTACTGCTTCACGTCCTATCACATCCGGACGGTCCACGGTAATTTGTCGGTCGAAACGACCAGGACGTAAAAGGGCTGGATCCAAAATATCGGCACGGTTTGTAGCAGCAATAATGATAATTCCTTCATTTGCCCCAAAACCATCCATTTCAACAAGCAATTGGTTCAAGGTTTGCTCACGTTCATCATGTCCGCCGCCTAGTCCAGCGCCACGTTGACGTCCAACTGCATCAATTTCATCAATAAAAATAATACAAGGTGCATTTTTCTTGGCATTTTCAAATAGATCACGAACACGGGAAGCTCCGACCCCGACAAACATTTCAACGAAATCTGAACCGCTTATCGAGAAAAACGGAACGCCTGCTTCTCCTGCAGTTGCTCTAGCAAGCAATGTTTTACCAGTACCTGGAGGGCCTACTAGAAGCACTCCTTTTGGAATACGGGCACCCAGTTCGGCATATTTCCGCGGATCCTTTAAGAATTCCACCACTTCAACTAATTCTGCTTTTTCTTCATCCGCACCAGCTACATCTCTAAAACGAACCTTTTTCTTATCATCATTATAAAGCTTCGCCTTAGATTTACCAAAGTTCATCACACGGCTGCCGCCGCCTTGGGCTTGGTTTAGTAAGAAGAAAAATAAAATAAAGATAATCACAAACGGAATAATCGATGTAAAGAAAGTCACCCATCCGCTTGTTTCCTTGGCAGGCATTACTTCCACTTTAGAATCAGCTTTATCAATTCGGTCAAGAATCTTTTCGCTGTTTGGAATATAGGTTATGAATTTTTTACTTTTCGCTTCTAACTCACCACGAACCTCATAAACGCCTCGTTCAGGCTGCATTGAAAATGATTTCACTTCGCCATTTTCTAATTGCGTTACAAACTTATCATATGAAATATGATCTGTTTGTTCATTGCTTCCATTAAAGAAACTCACCACGCCAATAATGACTAAAAATATCAATAAATAAAAGATGGTATTACGGAAAATCCGATTCATCTCTTACCTCCTCCCACGATAGGCAAACTATACTAAATGGTATCATAGAAAATCTTACTAATTCAAGGAATTACTCTCATGCTTAAAGCTTTATATGTTGCTTTAATAATGAGCTAATAAGTATCTTAAAGATTATTGCTGTATACTTCAGGTTTTAAGACACCGATATATGGAAGGTTTCGATATTTTTCAATATAATCCAAGCCATATCCAACAACAAATTCATCTGGCACAATAAAACAAACATAATCAGCTTTAATTGCACTTTTTCTACCTGTTGGTTTATCGAGCAATGTTACAATCTTGATCGATTTTGCTTTCCGATATTTAAATAGGTCAACCAAATAACTAAGTGTTAGACCGCTATCGATAATATCCTCGATAATTAGAATGTCTCTGCCTTCTACAGATGTATCTAGGTCCTTAAGGATTTTTACTTCTCCGGAAGAAACAAGCCCAGTTCCGTAGCTGGAAACATCCATAAAGTCCATTTCAAGGTAGCAATCCATCCGTTTTAATAAATCAGCCATAAACGGCATTGCGCCTTTTAGAACACCTATGGCAAGCGGAAATCGATCCTGATACTCTTCCGTTAACTGTCCAGCTAACTCCCGGATTTTAATTTGAATCTCTTCTTCTGTTACTAAGACCTTTTCAATATCCTGTTTCATTCTAAATGTGCCCCCTAGAAGATCGTTACTTTTGATATTTGAATAGTATATATTGTTTAGCTGGGTAATCTATGCCTTCAAGAGAAGATTTTTTTAAACCTGGAAGCCAGATAATAGAACCTTCTTTGTCGGTGAGTACAGGCCACATATTTCGATCATGAACTGGTACTTTCTGATCAATAAATATGGCTTTTAACTTTTTCGATCCTTGCATTCCCTTAATTGTCATCCGATCACCCATTTTCCTTGAACGAATGATAATCGGCCACTGAATACTGCTTGCATGAAACACGGCAGTGTATGGATTTGCCGTTGGAATGTCCCCCTCCATATATTTGCTGCTAATTTCCCCGCCATTTGGCAATAAAATCGTTCCAGGCTCTGTCATTTCAAAATGATATGACTCAACCTCGGTCGGTTGAAATTGGAAGGAAAGGGAATGATAGGAACGGGAAACTTTTAAACCATTGGGCAAATCAAGTTGACCTGATGGGTGAGGATGATTAATTATGAAAAATACTTGATCGATATGTACGGCAGATAATGAAGCTGGTATTTCTTTGTAAAGATAGTTTAATATTAGTTGAATCCCTCGCCTTTGTAAAGGTATAGGCACTTCAAGAAAGCGTTTAATGTCAATGGTAATTTCACTTTCTTCCTTTTTTGTCATAACTGTATTCATTCGTTGGACAGTTAACTCCAGAAGAAAGGTTTCATCACTTTTTAATTCCTCGCTAAACCGTTGAAAATGTTCATGCACATGTGGATTTTCCTTTTTTAAAAAAGGGACAACTTCTTTTCGAAAGCGATTTCTACTATAGATCCCTTTCTCGTTACTCGGATCTATTCGCGGGCTTAGGTTATGATTTAGGCAATATTCCTGAATATCAGCCCTTTCCAATCCTAAAAATGGACGAAAAATGGTTCCCTGTTCAAATGGCCTCGAAAAAGGAATACCCGCTCGAGCCAGTCCCGCACTGCCTCTTGTTAATCTCATTAGCATGGTTTCGATTTGATCATCACCATGATGTGCAAGGGCTAAAAATCGATACTGATACTTTTCCATAATCTTCGAAAAAAACTCATACCTTACATCTCTTGCGGCGATTTGCGAACTTTTTCCTGTGCTTTCCATAATTTCTGGCACATTGACGCGAGTCATCTCAAACGGAAGATTATTCTGTTCACAAAATGCTTTGACGAACAGCGCATCCTCATAGGACTCCTGACCACGAAACATATGGTCTACATGGGCTACAACTAGGGAAAGGTTTTGTTTCTCTTTTTCCGCGAGCAAAAAGTAAAGCAGCGCTAGCGAATCCGGGCCTCCCGAAACACCAATGACAATCTTTTTGGATTCTAATCTGAATCCCTGGTGATTAAGAAAGGCCTTGACCTTAGATTCCAACATATGATTGCACTCTTTCTTAAAACAAAGTTTAAAGCATTAAAACGTTTAGAATAACATTAGTCTACCACTTTTTCGAATAAACTATCAAAGCATTGGCATTACAAAATCCTTAGAAATTTTTCCTATTTATCCTCTTAAAGAACTACGTATTAAATAACCTTTCTTCTTATACGAATGACCTTGAGAATAGTTTCAACAATTACAGCAATTTATTAAATGTGTACCAGCCATATAAAAGACCTAACACGATCGCTATTAACCAAAATTCCATCCAGCCACTCTTTTTTTTCTTTTTCCGATAGTGCTGCCTTGTTACAGGCTGGTTCCCTTTTGAATCTGGCCGGGGCGGCTGTTTTTGGGAAGGTTTGGTCGGACCAATGGGCTTTAATAGCGGATCGGGCATTTTTTTATCGACCATAAGATCTAATAAGTCTGCTCTCATTTGTTTAGCGCTGCTATAATGGCCTTGAAGTGCTTTTAGGATGACCTTTTCCCACGCTAGCAGTTCCGGCTTCTGTCGGATCGCATCTCTTAATTGCGATATTCCACCACTGGTTTTCGTTAATCTTTTGGGATAGGCGGTATTAATCATAATCATTGCCACTGCAAACAGGTCATAGGAAGGCTCAGCTTTCCTAGACCCCAGTCCCCAATAACCGCGGTCATAGAACTCCGTGAATTCCTTAATCGCTCTTCCTTGAATGGTCGTGCCGCCAACATCAATGCATCTTATTTTTGGAGGAGGACCTGTGACGATTAAGTTTTCTGGCTTTAGGTCCCCGAATACCCAGCCATTTTCATGAAGCTTGTCTAAATCATTTAAAAGCTGCAAAAATAAAACACTTGTCCAGGATTTCCCCTTTTGTTGTAAAAAAGTTAAAAAGTCTGGTCCTTGGATATATTCCATCACATAAAAGGAAATGCGTCCGTTATTACTCTGCCAATCATCGACATCAAGCAAAGAAGGTCCAAGGGTTGGGGGTCCCTGGACCTTTGCTAAGGATTTTAAAACATTTACCTCAGAAGTGATTGACATACCATTATCACTCATTTTTAAAGCGACTTGAGTGCTATTATGCTCAGCAAGGTAGACCACCCCGTTTGCTCCAAATCCAAGTTCCTTAATAATTTTATACTTTTTTAAATGCCATTTCCCTGAAATGATTGTCCCTTGGCTTACTTTACATTGACTCTTCAAAGTATGATTCATCATCACGTGAAAGCAGGCTCCTTAGGGATTGTTTTTCTTCGAAAGAGGATAACGCTGTCCGTAACGCGGGTCCTGTTGGTGTTATTCCTCCAGTGGACAACTGGGAGAATACACTTGTCAGAGTTTGCAATTTAGGTGTCCAATCCAGCAATTTTTCGACATCTTTCTTTTTCCCGGGAAATACATATACCGAAAATTGATTATCTCCTGTTCGAGCGTTCAAGCTTAGAGAAAGGTCAAGCAGGGCTTCTTTAACTGTCGGGAGTTTGTGTTTCATACTTGCGCTTGTATCGACAAGAATCAACACTTCTAATTCGACAGTTTCCCCTAATTCATCGACAACCTCCATCACTTCCCCCCGTTTTTCAGGCGGGAGGTCTTCCATTGTTTGCGAACGTCCCAAAATTTGTTGCAATTCACGGTTAACCACACCCTGAATGGTTTGGTTCATCGCCTTACGGGTTACCATTTGCACCGTTTGTGAGAGCTGCTGGGCATAGACAATCTGACTGACTCCCCCGCCTGACATCGCGATCCCATCAATTTCGGTCATTCCTTTTTCATCAATGGTATCCTGCTCCATCACACCGATGACATTAACAGTGATTCCTTGTTCTTTCGCTAGTGCAGCCATGGCAATTGGATCGTCCCCTTGATTGGAACATCCATCGGTAATTAGTAAAATTTGGCGAATTTTCCCTGTATACATAACCTTCTCCCTTCACAACATGTATTGGTACCATTTTCGACGGGATCTAAATGATTTATACATATTTTAATGAGAGACGGTGTAAAATACTCTATTAGGCCTGCCGTTTCAATTTGGGAACAGGAATGGAGGCCCATTTCGGTGTATTATGTTTTATTTTCGCTACGGTCACAGTCATATCATCATGGATGATTTCAGATCTCGATCGAATGACTTCCTCGAGAATTAAATCAGCTATCTCCTGCGGATTATCTGTCTCTAATCCTTGTAATTTTCTTTTCATCCATAAATCATAATTTTCTACATGCAAGGGACCTTCAAACACCCCATCGCTCATCATAATTAGTAAATCTCCAGCTTTTAGTTGTTCACTGACCACATCCACTTCAAATTCTTGAATCATTCCTATTGGCAGATTGCTTGCCTGAATTTTAATAATCTTACTCCCTCTTTTAATAAAGCTTGGTGTAGATCCAATCTTAAGGAACTTGGCTGAAGCATTTTGCAGATCAATCATCGCTAAATCTAATGTAGAAAAAATTTCATCCTGCGTCCGGAGCGATAGGATCGAGTTAACAGATTTAATCGCTACCTTCTCCTCGATTCCTGATTGGAGGATTTTTTGTAATAGGAGCAGTGTTTCTTTACTCTCGTAATGGGCTCTCTCGCCATTTCCCATTCCATCACTAATGGCTATCGCATATTTTCCTAATCCGAGTTCAATGGTCGAATAGCTGTCTCCCGATACAAGGCCCCCATCCTTGGCAGCATGGGCGACTCCTGTTTCCACCGTAAACGCCTTTGATGATCTAAATGTCACACGGCAAAGGTCATTCGGTACGGTTGCACATTCTTCCTTATTAACGACAATATTTTCCCCGAGAATATCTGATAACATCGGTGCTATTAATTTGTCACATTCACCATGGCCATCGCAAAATGGCAAAGACATCTCAATATCGACATTTCCTTGCTCGAGGCTATAGATTTCCACTTGTTCTATATGGATTCCGAACGATTGCATGGCCTCCATAATTTGTTCTTCCTGCTTGTGGTGGTTTTCTCTTTCCCGTTGGATCTCTTTCGCGAAATTATCCATCACTTCAGACACACCTAACAATTGATCCGCAACAAGTCTGCGGCTTTCCTGAACCTGCTTTTTCAACTTTTGATTGGCTTGAAAAAACGTTAATTCTTGCCCAATCGATTCATACACTCTTTTTGATCGTGTACAAATCTTTTCCCATTCTCGCGATAGTTTAGTAGAAATATTCCCGTCGTTTTGATCCATTTCATGAATAATTTCTTCCATATAGGCATAGGTTGTATTAAAATTGTTCGCCCAGCATTGATCCTTCTTAAAGCATGTTTGGCAAGTTTTTTCGGTTACGTTACTCATAAAGTAATCCATTTCACGTTCATTTTGCTCTTCTTTTGGTTGGATCTCCATTTGTGAAAAGCTTTTGGACAAGGCATGGAAGACATTAGAGAATTGTGAAACCCGCTGTGCCGTAACATCGCGCATCTTACGCATATACTTTTGCTGCTCTGCTGTGTACTCCGGTGTACCAGGGATATACTTTGCTAATCGAGAAGTTAATACCTGAGGTGTTAAGAGGAATAAGAAGATGGCCGCTGCTGACTCCAATACAGTAAGCAGGATGGACCCTCCGCCTTCCCCATACATGCCAATTAGGAGCGTAGCGATAAATAATCCAATTGAAACACCTATTTTTTTACCTTCCTTCATCAAGCCTCCCAAGACACCTGAAAAAGCAAGTAAACTCATATGGTAAAAACTAGATACGCTAGCAAGACTAAAAATTAACCCAGTGACGACCCCCACTGTCGAACCGACTGTTGCACCAGCTATAAAAGAAAACACTAATACTAGGTATCTCGACATAATATGCTCAACCGATAGGTCATAAACCTTCCAGCCAATTGTCCCCGTCATAATCGAAGCGAGCATAATGATTAGACAAACGATTTCTTCCGTTTTTAACAATTGTCTCCTTTTATTAAAGGTTAGCAATGGGATACTTTGTAAAAAAATTAACGTCAAAATAAAAGCAAGACTTGTTTGAACTCCGACCATCATTAAATCATATAGTGTCAATTGCTGTGAAAGTATAAACGCTTCAGCCAATTTCCCCAGCCCAAGCACAATACCGACAATAAAAGGTGTCGATTTCATTTCATTCCTTAACCATTTCTTACATATTCGGAAAACTACCATGTAGCTGAGCGTAACTACGAAGGTAAAAGCCGCATTTGTTAGCGAAATGGTCACTGCACCGATAATCAATCCGATCAAGGCAAGCGGTGCCCGATCTCGTTTAATTAAATAAACAGAGGCAAAAAAGGGAAGGCAAAACGGAGTCAACTTTGCCAAAATCAAGGCTCGTCCCAGCAAAAAACCCACCAATAATAACAGGTACCCCTTTTTTATGAAAAAGGACTCTAGCATTAGTTGAACTTTTTTCATTCCACTCTGCAAAGCCCATTTCGATGAATGAAGATTAACTTCTCTGACTGGTTCTATGAAACTAGCATTTGTCTTTTCCATAAATCACACTCCCTATTCTTTCATCGTACAGATAATTATAAAATTAATAGTCAGAAAAGTTTGTCAAATCAGTGAACAAGCAAAAAGAATCGTTCGACGGTTTTCACTATTATCATTCAAATAATAGTAATTAGTGTCGTTGGGTGTCATCATTGGGTGTCAGGCACCATGTGAAGAATTCACATGGTGCCTGACACTTTTTTTTTTATTGAAAAGCAAAAAAAGACAGGCCTTTTAGACCTGTCTTAGATTTATAGATATTGAGTAAGGCCACTCTTATTCTGATAAAAGTTAACAGCAAGTTTACCCCCGCTTAGCTCCTCTTCCTCCACGCTTGGACTCCGTGTGCCGTTTTAAGGAAGATAAACGATCCTCACTATCTTTTAAAAATTTTGCCATTTTGGTTTCAAAATTTTCCGGCTTAGCATTATTGCGATCGTTGTTTCTACCCTGACGGGGACGTTGTGATTGTGAGTTTGAATGGGACCTTTGCTGCGTCTCTGGTCGATCCTTCGCTTTTTTAATCGACAGTCCAATTTTCCCATCCTTCTCAACATTGAGGACTTTTACTTCAACTTGGTCGCCAACCTTTAAATGATCATTAATATCTTTCACATAGTTGTCCGCAACCTCGCTGATGTGTACGAGTCCCGTTGAGCCACCCGGCAGCTCCACAAACGCTCCAAAATTAGTAATTCCTGTTACCTTCCCCTGTAACTTGCTGCCTACTTCAATTGACATAAAAAGAATGTTCCTCCTTAAAAGTATAAAAAATCAATCTTACTCTATATTATACAAAAAGAAAAAAATCAGTGTCAATATGGCTACAAATTGGTTCATTTTCCCTTTTTTTCATCAGGGATTGTAAAAATAATTTCATTTTTCTCAGAGAAGAAATATTCTTTTCTAGCTAACTTTGCAATATAATCATCATCATTTAATTTAATAATATTTTCATTGAGAATATCCTGCTGATTCTTTAAGTCTGTTAATTGGTGATTAAGTTCCTTTTTTTGAGCAATCTTTGCCTTGAGTTTAGCAGTTTGGGAAATGGAGCTGGAAATCATTAAATAAGAGAGAATACTGGCCAAAACCAAAAACATCGACAGCCGCCTTGCTAATAATTTCTTTTTCCTAGCTGAGGCAATTTCTGCATACTCCTGCTGTTTAACATATGTTGTCTGGATCTTTGACACACTTTTCTTTTGTTCTGCTCCCATTTCCCTCACCACCTTACTCTTTTGGTTTTTTCCATCTATTTATCATCTTACTTATATAATTCCTGATTTTGTGAAAATTTCCTGCCGTTTTATTATATAACTTCTCGACGGATTTTTTAAGACCTTTCGGCAAAAGTTTCCAAAAAATTAACATAATCTTTTGTAACGGTACAAAAATAATCTTTAGGATAAATAGTAAAACCTTACCCATAAATCTAACAAGGGTTAAAAGCCCCCTGCCAATTGAAATGATAATTATAATAATTAGCTGAATAAGACCCAAGATCGGTTTATAAATCAAGAGATGGAAAGCTTTTTTTATAAAGCGGCAGACAGCTATCGTTGTTTTAATCGATACCTCCAGCAAGTGAAGGTAAATCCCTTTAAATAAACTCTGGTAGGCGGCAAATCCACAAACAAGCGCGAGGAAGATATAAAATCTTAATTCCCCATTATTCACTAAAAATAACGTGTAAAATATGATCACCGCTTGGATCATCCAAAATAATAAATCATTAAAGAATACAATCCACTGCTTCCTTTTCGGCCGATTTAAAAACCGCTGATAGGTATCGAACATGGCGCCGAATAACGACCCCATTCCAATCATTGAAAGCAACGTAATAAATTGAGTCGAGAGGGTCATCGGAATAACTTACTAAAGAACCCTTTAGCTTTCTCCCCGTGCTGTTCGTCAAGGTAAACTAAATCAAAAATTTTCCCCTTAATCGAAACAATCCCCTTTTCTACATCGAGATTTTTCATTTGCAAATTTTGTCCTTTGATTGCTAAAAATCCCATCGATGTTTCTAATAAAAACTCTTCATTATCAAAACTCTCCACTTGCTTGACACCGGTAATCTCAAGAAGTTTTCTGCCTCTCATGATGACGTCATGGTCTGGAACACTGCTCTTTGTTTGATTATTATCATAATACTGGCTCATTAACATCCCTCACAATCATTTGTACAACCTTTTTGATACAATTTATGTGAAGGATATGAAAATTAGAACTCGGTTACTACATTGGGAATTCTGTGGAGCCAATTCTTTCTTCATTGATAATCGTATACATCTCTGCTGCTTCCTCTTTGCGGGTGGTATCCTGGATCCGCTCAATCCTTGCGGTAACTTTTCTTTGCCCCAGTCGGATTGTTAATTCATCCCCGACTTTAACCGTTGAAGAAGCCTTGGCCTCTTTCCCATTAATTTCGATTCTTCCTTGATCAGACACCTCTTTTGCTAAAGTCCTTCTTTTGATTAATCGCGATACTTTTAAAAACTTATCTAGACGCATGCGTAAACTCCCCTTTTTCTAAAGTCCTAATAATTTTGCTTCGTCCCAGTATAGGTCGAGTTGTTCCAGTGTATGTTCTTCAAAAGTCCTGCCACTGTCCTTTACTTTTTCCTCGACAAATTGAAAACGGCGTGTAAACTTTTCATTCGTTTCGAACAATGCTTCTTCTGGATGGATCTTTAAGAACCTGGCAACATTGACAAACGCAAATAGTAAATCGCCAAATTCCCCTTTAGCCCGTGCCATGCCCTCGTCTGTTCCGTCTAATTCATTCACAAATTCTTCGAGTTCTTCTTTCACTTTCTCTAACGCAGGTGTGATTTCCTGCCAATCAAAGCCAACCTTTGCCGCTTTCTTTTGCAATTCATAGGCTCTTAACAAATTCGGCAGGGCCATTGACACTCCTTCAAGTAAAGAAGCAGGTACTTCACCCTTTTCTAACTTCTTAATTTCTTGCCAGTTTCTTACTACTTCCTCGGCATTATCCGCCTGACCATTTCCAAACACATGGGGATGGCGGCGAATCATTTTCGCTGATAAACCTTCAATAATGTCATCAATCGAAAAATAACCATCATCTTCACCGATTTGGGCATGGAGCATGACCTGCAGCAGTACATCGCCCAGTTCTTCGATTAAATGGTCAATATCTTCATGGTTAATTGCGTCAATTACTTCGTAGGTTTCTTCTATTAAATATTTTTTTAAGGATTCATGGGTTTGCTCTCTATCCCATGGGCAGCCAGTTGGACTCCTAAGTTCAGCAATAATTTCCCTTAACTTTGAAAAATTCTTCAATAGGATTTGTTCCTCTTTGACTGGCGGAATATAAACGGACGTCAGATTGTTAATCGATACATTTCGGTCCAATTCAAACAATGGAACTTTTTCAATTATTTCTTGACTGCTCCCTGCCGCTGTAACGATATAAACCTGATAATCATCTGGTAATTTTTCCATTAAGGTTAATTTAACGTTAGAGGCAACAAATTGGTCATATACTTGGCTCACAATCATATGTTGGTCAATTTGCAGTTGTGCTGCGTTGAGTGATGTCCCATCAAGTAACTGAAACCCTTCAATCGGGTCAATCTTTAACGAGGTAAATAAGGCATCAATAAAACTTTGTCCGCCGCCAATGCTTATTTCAATATCCCTTGTTGGACCATACGCCAAAAGAAGCTGCACAGCCCGCTCTGCTACTAGTGGATGTCCTGGGACGGCATAAACAATCGTCTCGCTTTCTGCCTTTTGCAACAGCGTCTCGACTATTTCTTCATATACTTCCTCGAATTGATCGTGTTTTTCATAGATTGAATCAAATGAAGTATACCTTAATCCTTCTTTCTCCAACTCAGAGACCACCGGATGTTCCTTCGTCCGCAAAAATAACGAGTTTGATTTAAGTAACTTCTTATATACACCAACAGGAAGTTGTTCCAAATCTCCTGCACCTAAACCTAGAATTTCAATCCTTCTTACCATTGTTAATTCCTATCCTTTCGGGCCAATAATTTTATTAATGTACTTCCAAATGGAAATAGCGCCAATTCTTCCTCACGAAAGACTTTGCCTCTTATAATAATCAATAAAAAGAGGAAACCACCAACGATTACCGCGCTTAACGATTGAAAGACAGCTTCGATTCGACCATAATCATCTGAGCCGAACATATATAAATAAACTTTTAAAAAGAGGACCATCGATGCGGTGGCCATTATGATCGTTCTCCAAAAGTGAAGGGAGAATAGCGAGATCCGAACGACCTTTTTAAATTGAATGAATAGCAGTGCTGTGACCATTCCCAACGAAATAAGTGATGAAATGGCAGCACCCATTGTTCCATATAAGGGTACCAAATAAACATTTAGGAAATATTTTAACGGGAATATACATGCAACTGCGATGGCTGGAAAGAGCAGCACACCCATGCCCTGCATAATGGCGATAATCGTTGCGGTAAGCGACGTAAACAAGATCACAAAACTCAATACACCTAACACCGCTGAACCAGCTTCATTTTCAAACAGCATCGTGTTAGTCGGTTTAATGATCGCCCATAGACCTGAAGAGGCACCTAAACCGAAAATGATACTCACTTTAAGAGCTACTTGAATTTTGTGTTGTAAAAATTCAGGTTTGGCAGCCAACCGCTCTCTTGTGATTAAGGGAACAAGGGTTAAAGACATGGAGGTGGCAGCAATGGTTCCTAACTGGATTAATGGCTGCCCACGGTCAAATATCCCCTTAAGGCTTTTAGCCACGTCTCTATCAATCCCGCTTCCGACAAGCAGGGAGTAGAGATTCAAAGCATCGGCTAATTGGATAAATATCATGAGCATCCCGCTAATACAAATCGTGAGACCCTGATAGACAAGGGCCTTAAAGATCTTTTTTGCATCGTTTGCATATCTTTGAAACATTCCTTGCCTTGGTGCTACCACCTTCCATTCTTTACGTATCCATAAAAACATAAACAAGATAATTCCTGAGATCATACTGCCGGTAATCGAACCAAACATGGCCCCACCGCCGACAAGATAGAGGGAATAACCCTTTTCTATAAAAAGAGAGGCCAAAAAGAGAATCGTCAATACTCGTGTGGTTTGTTCCCCCACCTGTGATAGTGCCGTTGGGACCATGTCCCCAATCCCTTGGTAATAGCCTCTCAGAATCGACATCATGGGAAACAACAGAAACACAATCGAGACTACCCTTAATAGAATCGAGAGATGGGGGTCATTCATCCAAACAGCGATTGCTTCAGAACCAAAGTAAAGAATAAGGAAACAGATAAAACCAAATAATTGCAAATAAATAAAGGATACAAAAAGAAGCAGGCGTGATTTTTCGTCATCACCTTTTTGTTTCTGCTCCGCATAGAGCTTTGAAATGACGACTGGGAAGCCTGTCGTCGAAAGGACAATGGCCATCCCATAAAACGGATATACTTGCTGATATATGTAAAAGCCAATATCCCCGACAATGTTTTGAAAAGGAATTCGATAAAAGGCACTTAAAATTTTTGTAATAAGGGCCGCAAGCATTAGAATAAAGGCTCCTCTAAACAGAGCCTTGGATTGATTCACAGACTTCATTCATTCACCTACTAAGAAAAGCGCAAGCGCCCGTTTCGCGCTGGAGCTAGACAGAAAATACAAACTCGAAGGTTATTATATCATGGAGAGAGTCCTTTTAAACTAAATAAAAAAGACAGCAATGGCTGTCTTTTTAACATTTGTTAAATAGGATTAGTTCTTTTATGACTCCATTTGTCTTGCTAAGAAACTAGCAGCTGTTTCAACAGCCTTATGTTCTACTTCGCCAAGAGTTCCTTCTTTGGAGAAAATGATCACTGCACCAATTGGATCGCCATTTGCAATGATAGGACCGATCGTATAAGAAGTAATTGCTTCTTCATTCCCATCTACTAAAGAGATGTCACCCTTTTGAGTGACCAGCACTGAATTACGTTCTTCCATGGTTTTTTCAACTACATCACTAATATTTTTATTTAAGTACTCTTTCTTAGAACCGCCTGCCATTGAAATAACGGTATCTCTATCACAAATTAATACAGGGTTCCCGAGGCTATCGAAAAGTGCTTCAGCATATTCTTTGGCAAAATCACCTAATTCACTTATAGGTGAATACTTTTTTAAGATGACTTCTCCGTCTCGATCAACGAAAATCTCTAACGGATCCCCTTCGCGGATACGCAAAGTTCTGCGTATTTCTTTAGGAATGACAACACGACCCAAATCATCGATTCGACGAACTATTCCAGTTGCTTTCATCCAATGTTGCCTCACTTTCATCTGATGATTATTCAACTTGGCGATGACGGTTTTTCCTTTTATTGTAATCATCACCAACTTTGAACTTAGTATCTTTCATCTGGAAAGTTCTATACATAAACGTTATAATTTTTCAAATATATAACAATTATCCGAAATTGGATAAAGCAGGATTCCAGTGAATTGCTTTGGCAAACCCACAAGCGGGCCACTTTCTACCAATGTTTAGAGGAATCCAGTTAATTTACTGGATTTTCATGACCCTTTTTTGCTTGGGACAGTCCCTTAACCATTTCAAAGGCAATATTCAGCCATTGTGAGGCTTTATAATCCTTGACCTTGATCACAATTTTCAGCCTAGGACCTTCCATTCCAGGGGTAACATTTCGGCCAAATTGGCTTCCAATATGAAAAATCTTGCTTCCATCAATCGTGTTGGTAACCTGTTCATTCACTAAAATGGTTATTTCCTGTTTTAGCTGCTTAATTTGTTCCACCCCATTTAAAAGGGCATAAACCTTCATTTCAGCGATTTGGAATAGGCAGGAAACCTCATCCGGATATTCACCAAACCGGTCCAACATTTCCGCTTCAAGCTCTTCAATATCTGCAAGAGTCTCGGCCCCTCTAAAACGTTTGTACATCTCTATTTTTTGATGCCCATCCTTAATATATGTATCCGGAATGTAGGCATCAATTTCAAGGTCAATATCTACCGATTTTTTTACAGCTGCTCCAGTCACGCCGATGTTTACCTTTCGCTCTTCAATCGCCTCTTTCAACATTTGCGAATAAAGATCAAAACCGACGGAGTCAATAAATCCATGCTGCTGGGCCCCTAGTAAATTTCCTGCCCCTCTTATCGATAAATCGCGCATCGCAATTTTAAATCCTGAACCTAATTCAGTAAATTCCTTGATCGCTTGAAGGCGTTTTTCAGCGACTTCTGTTAATACTTTATCTTTTCGATAGGTGAAATAGGCATAGGCAACACGATTGGACCTTCCCACACGACCACGGAGCTGATACAGCTGAGAGAGCCCCATGCGATCCGCATCAAAGACTATTAATGTATTAACATTCGGAATATCCACACCTGTTTCAATAATGGTCGTACTAACAAGAACATCAAATTCGCCAGCTAAAAAGCCAATCATCACCGCTTCTAATTCATTTTCTGTCATCTGACCATGAGCATAGGCCACGCGCGCATCCGGGACAAGCATTGATATTTCCTCGGCTTTGCGTTCAATGTCTTCCACTCGGTTATATAAAAAGTAGACTTGTCCGTCGCGGGCTAGTTCCCTTTCAATCGCTTCCCTCACTAATGATCCATTATATTCCATCACATAGGTTTGGACAGGAAAACGATTTTCAGGCGGTGTTTCGATAACCGATAAATCTCGGACTCCGAGCATCGACATGTGAAGAGTTCTAGGGATCGGTGTTGCCGTCAATGTTAATACATCGACATTCGTTTTTAATTTCTTAATTTTTTCCTTATGGGTAACCCCAAACCGCTGCTCTTCATCAATGATCAGCAACCCTAAATCACGATAAACAATATCTTTTGAAAGCAGACGGTGTGTTCCTACGACAATATCAATCGTACCCGCTTTTAAACCTTTAATGGTATCCGTCTGCTGTTTTTTCGAGCGGAAACGGCTTAATAGGCCAATATTAATCGGATAATCCTGAAATCTCTCCCTTAACGTTTCATGATGCTGCTGAGCCAAAATGGTTGTTGGCACAAGAAAAGCGACTTGCTTCCCATCTGCGATGGCCTTGAAGGCCGCGCGAATAGCTACTTCTGTTTTTCCATAACCTACATCGCCGCAAAGGAGGCGGTCCATCGGACGTGGTCTTTCCATATCCTTCTTAATCTCATGAATCGATCGTAACTGATCGTCTGTTTCTTGGTAAGCAAACGATGTTTCAAAATCTCTTTGCATATCGCCATCAGGTGAATAGGCATAACCCACAGCTGCTTCCCGCTCCGCATATAATTTGATTAAATCGTCGGCAATATCTTGAACAGAGGATTGAACCTTTTTCTTTACCTTTTTCCAATCCGTTCCGCCCAGTTTATAAATTTTTGGCTCTTTTCCTTCTGAGCCGACATACTTCATAACTAGGTCAATTTGTTCAACTGGAACATAAAGTTTATCTGTCCCCTGATAGCGGAGATGGAGATAATCCTTATGAATTCCATTAATGACCAGCGTTTCAATTCCTAAATACTTACCGATTCCATGGTTCACGTGAACAACATAATCACCGATTTTAAGCTCTGAGTAACTCTTAATTCTTTCAGCATTTGATAGTTTTTGACGGTTAGTAGATTTTTTGACCCGTTTATTAAATAATTCTTCTTCGGTAATCACAGCTATTTTCTGGATCGACAGTTCAAAGCCCGTTTGCAGGTTTCCTTGCATAATCTGAACTCGGCCAGGTAACAGCTGCTGTTCACCCTTCGTCAAACTTGCAGTAATTTCATAGTCCTCTAGTACACGCTCTAATTTTTTTACCCGCTCTTCATCCGGTCCTAGAAATAAAATAGAATAATTGCTTTTCTTCCACCTGTCGATCTCTGCCTTTAATAAATGCATTTGCCCATGAAAGTTTTGCATTTGCTTACAGGAGACATTAATAATATTTTGCGGACTTGTATTGGCGACATGACGTAAAAACAAGGACATATAAACAATCGGTAATTCTCTTTTTTGCAGCAGAACTGAAAGGTCATGGGAAATATGTAAATCATGGATAATCTGGCCTGTGCCAAGTAAGCTTGTATACCATTCTGCCTCTTCTTTTACTAAGGAATCATTCATCTCTTGAACTCGGCTAATTTCATCAATAAACACAAGGCCATTGCTTGGCAGATAGTCTAGTAAACTAGCAGCCCTATAGTAGGCTAGTGAAAGGTATTTAAAGACTTGGTCAGGCTTTTGACCGTTTCTTAACTGCTCCAATTCAAAACTGATATTTTGCGATAGCTGCATTTTTGCTTTATCATCTTTTAGTTTTCGAAGACTTTTCCCTAATCCGGCTTCAAGATGATCAATAATGCGGCTATAATTGTCTGCCTCTAACACTACTTCTGTTGCTGGTCCAATATGAACCTCTGAAACCTTCTCTTTTGAACGTTGATCATCAAGCGAGAAATAACGAATCGAATCAATTTCAGTATCGAATAATTCAATTCGCAGCGGATTTGCTTCGGTAAGCGGATAAATATCGATGATCCCGCCTCTTACACTAAATTCCCCTGGAGTTGTGACCATTTCCGCTCGGATATAACCCATTTTTACAAATGTATTTAAGGTTTTCTCGATCGTTATATCTTCCCCTAATTTTAACGAGAGCTGGTATTCTTTCCATAAAGACTTAGGAGGTACGATCTTCTTTAACCCTGCAATTGGGACAATTAATATTCCTTTATTATGCTTGCTCCAGTAGTTTAAAGCTTCAATTCTTTGGGCTTTTAATTCCGGACTGGCAATGCTCATCTCAGCAGCAATTAACTCATTGGCTGGAAAAAGAAAAACATCTTTCTCACTTAATAGATTGACAATATCATCATAGAGTTTTTGTGCTTGTAATAGATTGTGGGTGACGAGCATGATCGGCCTTTGCGTTTGTTCGTAGATAGAAGCGGTTAAAACTGTTCTTGACGAACCCGATAACCCTGCAATCAACTGTTCCTTTAATCCCTCTTCCACTCCCGCGATCACGGAATGGACATCTTCCTGCTTTAGAAATAACGATTTTAAAGCTTTCAAGGTTTCTCCTCCCTCCTCAACAAAATTCATATTAATAACGATCTTATAGTAAATTATAAATAGAAAAACGCTTTGGAGTTCTTCCAAAGCTGGTTAATGAATAAGGAAATCGTATTGATGGTAATCTGGATTCCGCTCTAAAGCTTCCTGACAGTCTTCACAAATGGCTGTGATGTGAATATCGCCGGACGAGTCATACGCAACCATTTCCAGTCTTTCTTGATCTGTTAATTTATGAAGACCGAGGCTTTCGCTGTGTATCGATGCTTTATCAATTGAACCAAGTTTGGTACCACAATGACGACAATGGTAATGGATAGCCACGCCTGTCCCTCCCTAATCTAGGATTCCTTATTAGTATTAACCTACTAGGAGGAACTTATTCATTAGATTAACCGCTCGTATGATGATCCTTCCATTTCGTTTTAATGCTTTATTGTATGAAACAATGGCTTGTGTCATGAACAATTTACTGATTATATTCATTCATGACCTGTAAGAAGGGCTTTTCCAGCCATGCCGAGCAGGCTTCTGCACTTTTCTTCACTGCATCCTCAGTTGGAGCCTTTTCGTCTGGATGAAAACGTCCTAGAACATAATCAGGCACACTCATTCCAGGCTGAGGGCGGTCAATTCCAATCCTTATTCTGTTGAACTGCTGTGTTCCAAGATGGGCTACTGTGGACTTAATCCCATTATGTCCGCCAGGGCTCCCTTTTTGTCGAAGTCTAATCTTTCCGACCGGCAAATCAAGATCATCATAAATTACAAGCAGATCTTCTATGTCAATATCATAATAATCCATGACAGCTCTGATTGATTCTCCAGATAAATTCATATAAGTAAGCGGTTTTAATAAAATTACTTTTTCACCACTATAAAAACCAATCCCATATAGTCCTTTAAATTTGGACTGGTTAAGTGGGATCGCAAATTTACTCGATAGAGCATCAATGACTTCAAAACCAATATTGTGCCTCGTCTGGTCATATTGTTTTCCTGGGTTACCTAAACCAACGATTAACTTCATCTGGGGTCCCACCTCTTCTGGCTTAGCCAACCTTTTAAATATTTTACGAAACATAGATTTTTCTCCCATAAATATTTAATGCGATAAAAGACGTAACCTGAAGAAGATTACGCCTTCCAACTCTTAATTTACATTGTGCTTGGAACATTGTCTAGCCCGAGCGCGATTGCTTTTCTATTCCGGAGTGGTCTCTCTTCCTTCTTCATTATCAGGATGTCCCGGTGCTTGTTGTTCACCTGCATTAATTTCCTCTTCTTGCTTCGGTGGTAGAATCGAAGCAATTACCTCATCATTCTCATGATTAATGGTAAAAGAAGAACCTTGATATAGAATGTCGGCAATGGTTAACGTTTCACCTACTTGTAGGTTTGTTACATCCACTTCAATTTGCGGTGGAATATTATCCGGTGTCGATGTAACTGCTAATTGATGAAGCGGTTGCTGCATCATGCCGCCGTCTTTTACTCCTGCTGCATCCCCAACGAGAACAAGTCTTACATCCACATTAATTTTTGAGGATTTATCTACAGCTAAGAAATCAACGTGTATGATCTCTTTTTTTATAGAATCCTCTTGGTAATCGGTTAAGACAACATCCTGCTTACTGCCATCTACATCAAGAGAAATAACACCATTCCTGCCCACTTGACGGATCGTTTTTGTTAAGTCTGCTGAACTAATCGACACGGGCTTACTATCAACCTTCGCACCATAAATAATCGCGGGGATGTTCCCGTTTTTTCTAATGGCCTTTAATGCGGAATGACGGAATTCCTTCCGTTCTTTTGCTTGTAGTACAGTACTCATGTTTAGTTACCCTCCTATTTTATCAAAAACTGTCTATATAAAAATGCCCCAAAAGAGGGCGGTCTAAACATTTTTTTGGACTGTTTGTTCCAAAATAGGTAACTATACATAAGCAAAAGTAGGATCTGACCAAAGAGGCCAGACCCTTCATTCTTATCATCAATCAAACAAAGTACTTACAGATTGCTCCTCATGAACACGAATAATCGCTTCACCAAGCAGTGGTGCTACAGATAAGTTAATAATCTTATCAATCTTTTTCTCTTCTGGAAGTGCAATGGAATTAGTGATCACTAATTCTTTAATTTTTGAATTTTGAATTCTTTCGATTGCAGGACCCGAAAGAACCGGATGGGTACAGCAAGCATAAACTTCTGATGCACCATTTTCAATTAAAGCGTTCGCGGCAAGTGTGATGGTTCCAGCTGTATCGATAATATCATCAATTAAAATCGCCGTTTTCCCTTCAATGTTACCTACGATATTCATTACTTCAGCCACATTTGGTCTTGGGCGGCGTTTATCGATAATCGCAATCGGAGCTTTCATCCGTTCCGCTAATTTCCGAGCTCTAGTTACACCGCCATGGTCTGGAGAAACGATGACAATATCGCCATTGAATTCTCTAGTTTTAAAATAGTCAGCTAAAATAGGTACACCCATTAAATGATCCGTAGGAATATCAAAGAATCCTTGAATTTGTGGTGCGTGCAGATCAAGACAGATCACACGAGTTGCTCCTGCCGTTTCAAGCAGGGTTGCCACTAATTTAGCTGTAATCGGCTCACGAGCACGTGCCTTACGATCTTGACGTGCATAGCCATAGTATGGCATCACAATGTTAATCGTTTTAGCAGAGGCTCTTTTTAATGCATCAATCATGATTAATAATTCCATAATATTTTCATTAACAGGCTGGCTAGTCGACTGGATGACATAAACGTCACCACCACGAATACTTTCTTCAATATTGATTTGAATTTCACCATCACTAAACCTTGTGACAGAACATTTACCTAATTCAACACCGATGACTTTAGCAATTTCTCTTGCAAGGGGACGATTGGAATTTAAACTAAATACCTTAAGATTTGGGTCTAAATATTGATTCGACATAATAGCCTCCTAAATTTCTTAGCCTATTTCTTTAGATTAAGCTTTTGAACGTAATTTTCCTTATTCACTTGCTTTGCCCGGGCAATCGATAAGGCCTCACTTGGTACATCTTTTGTAATCGTTGAACCAGCGGCCACATATGCACCCTTCTTAATCGTAACAGGGGCAACTAGATTTGAATTGCAGCCAATAAAGACTCCATCTTCTATTTTTGTTAAGTATTTATTTTTACCGTCATAATTAACTGTAATCGAGCCACAGCCAATGTTTACATCGGAACCTACTTCAGCATCACCAATATAGCTGAGATGGGAGGCTTTGCTTCCTTTTCCAAAGACAGCCTTTTTAATTTCAACAAAATTGCCAATCTTCACTTCATCCTGAATCGCTGATTCTGGACGAATATGGGCAAATGGCCCAATGTTGACATGAGCACCGATCGAGCTATTATGGGCAACTGATTGACGGATTACCGTTTCAGCACCAATTTCACACGAAACGATTTCGGAGTTTGGTCCAATCTGACATTCTGCTCCAATCACTGTTTTGCCTTTGATCATCGTTCCTGGATAGATAACTGTATCCTGCCCTATTTCAACCTCTGTTTCTATATAGGTGTTCGCAGGATCAATGATTGTTACCCCATTCCGCATATGTGCTGCATTTGTACGGCCACGCATAATTCGTTCTGCTTCCGCTAAAGCCACTCGATCATTCACACCTAATGTTTCTTCAAATTCATCTGTTTGGAAAGCTGTGACAACTTCCCCCTGTTTTTTTAGAATTTCTATCACATCTGGTAAATAGTATTCCCCTTGAACATTTTCATTTGAAACATTCTTTAAGGCCTCAAATAATGCAAGATTATCAAAGCAATAAGTACCAGTATTGATTTCATTAATCTTTCTTTCCTCATCAGAGGCGTCTTTATGCTCAACAATTTTTTCAACTAAGCCCTTTTTATTACGAATGATTCGGCCGTATCCTGTCGGGTCTTCAATTCTCGCTGTGAGGATGGTAGCTTTTGCCGCTAACTCTTCATGATGTTTAAACAGAGACTCCATCGTTTCAGCTTTGATTAGAGGAGTATCCCCACAAACAACAATCGTCACTCCTGCTTTCCCTTCGAGCAGGCTTTGTGCCTGACTAACAGCATGGGCAGTACCTAACTGCTGATCTTGTAGAGCATACCGACTGCTATCGCCCAGCTGTGCTTGCACCATTTCTGCCCCATGACCAATAATTGTGACAACTTCTTGTATATTAAGCTTCATTACTTGGTCAACCACGTGTTGTACCATTGGTTTTCCGCATACCGGGTGTAATACTTTATATAGTTTTGACTTCATCCGCGTTCCTTGCCCTGCAGCCAAAATCACAGCATAACGATTATGCATGTTCAAGTCCTCCAATTAACCTTTTTATCCATTAAAAATATTAACGTAAATGGGCGCTCTTTTCAAGGTATGTGAGGGAAGAGTCTAATTTTTTAATAATGAGTTAATTTATGAGGAAATAAGAATAGAGGGAATATTGGGGATGGGATTAACTAAAAACAATAAAAAGAGCCTTCATAGAAGAAAGGCCCTAGTTGTAAAAATCCTTAGGAAGCTCCGGCTTCTTCAAATTCTACTTCTAATTCACCTAAACGGTGGTACTCAGCCAAAACAGCTTCTTGGATTTTACCGCGCGTCCCTGAATTAATTGGATGCGCAATGTCACGAAATTCTCCATCTGGAGTACGTTTGCTTGGCATAGCTACAAATAAACCGTTGTTCCCGTCAATAACACGAATGTCATGAACAACAAATTCATTGTCCAAAGTGATAGAAGCGATCGCTCTCATGCGTCCATCCGTATTAACTCGGCGTAATCTTACGTCAGTTACTTCCATGTGCTCACACCCTTTTCTGATATAAAAAGCTAAGTAATTAAATTCAACAACTTTTTCAGAAATCCTTCTTTATATTCAAAATATTTTAGAAAATTTAGGGCAAAATAGTGAACAATTGTAAACACAGGAGTAAATTAACAAAAATTAACTAAATTACTTAACGAGTGCGACAACTTCAATTTCAACTAAAACATCTTTTGGTAAGCGAGCAACCTCGACGCACGAACGAGCGGGTTTATGGATTGAGAAATATTCACCATATACCTCGTTTAATGAAGCGAAATCATCCATATTTTTAATAAATACAGTTGTCTTAACGACTGTTTCAAAAGACGCACCAGCAGCTGATAAAACTGCCTGTAAATTTTGAAAAACTTGGTGAGCTTGTTCTTTAATATCGCCTGTTACCAAGGCTCCATCAGCTGTTAATGGAATTTGCCCTGAGCTATAGAACAGATTATTTACGATAATTCCTTGCGAGTATGGGCCAATAGCCGCCGGTGCTTGATTTGTTTGAACTGTTTTCATCCTAATTCCCTCCATCTATTAATTAAAGTAATTTCCAGCTTGAACATTAATCTTTTTTTCTTTCACATTTACATCAGATAACTGGACGAGGGAAATATATTCATCGACTAGACGCTCCTGAATTTTTTCTGCCTCTACTAAAACAGCAATTCCAGCCAGATGCCCATTAAATTCTTCAAGCATGCTGATCATTCCCATGACAGTTCCGCCAGCCTTCATAAAATCATCGACAATAAGGACCCGTGAATCCTGTTTCATGCTTCGTTTTGAAAGGACCATGGTTTGGATTCTTTTGGCTGAACCGGACACATAATTAATACTTACTGTCGGTCCCTCCGTTACTCTACTATCCCTTCGGACGATGACAACTGGAACATTCAACTGACTTGCCACGGCATAGGCAAGAGGAATTCCTTTTGTAGCAACGGTCATGACCACGTCAATTTTTGCATCTGTATAGGCAGAGGCAATAATGCGCCCCGCATTTTGCACTACTTGAGGATCCCCTAATATATCAGTTAAATATAAATATCCACCAGGTAAAAGCCTGTCAGGATTAGCAATTAATTCACACAATTCATTGATAAAAGGTGCTGCTGCTTCTTGACTTACTTTTACAAAGAACTTTACCCCGCCTGAAGCCCCAGGCACTGTTTGTATCGTTCCAATTCCTCTTTTTTCAAACGTCTCTTTAATGATACCCAAATCTTCACTAATCGATGATTTCGCAGATGAATAACGATCTGCAAAAAAAGTAAGCGGAACTAGTTGCCGAGGATGATCTAATAAATAATTTGTCATATCAATCAAACGTTCACTGCGGCGAAATTTCATAACATGCCCCCAAAAACACGAATATTCTAATTATAGAATACCATTTTCGTACGTTTTTAATCAAGTGAGTGCCGTTCCCCTAACATGCGGACCGCAAATACTTGGTCACAGAATCCTCTTAATCCATTATAAATTCGATGCATTCTTGAATCATGCTGAACAATTCCAAAAACAGTTGGACCGCTGCCGCTCATTAATACGGCATCTGCACCAAAACGCTTCATTTGTTCTTTTATTAATGCAACTTCAGGGTGAAGGTTTAAGGTAACATCTTCTAAAACATTCCCCACGTTTTTACATACCTTTTGGTAATCATGTTCATTTATCGCTTCAATCATTCCCCGAATGTTTGGATGGGCCATTTTATTGGTATCTAGTCTTCGGTATACTTCAGCTGTTGAAACCCCAATAAAGGGCTTCGCAAGGATCACCCAACATGTCGGCGGGGCAGGTAATTCGGTAATGATTTCCCCTCTGCCCTTTGCCAAGGCAGTACCTCCATAGACACAAAATGAAACATCTGATCCAATTTCGCTTCCTAGTTCGGCCAATTCATCCATTGTTAAACCGAGATTCCAAAGTTTATTTAAACCTCTTAAAGTAGCAGCAGCATCACTGCTTCCCCCCGCAAGTCCAGCCGCAACGGGAATCGTTTTTTCAATCGAAATCAGCACACCTTTTTTTACATTAAATCGATCCTTCAAGAGCTGTGCAGCTTGAAAGGCTAAATTACGCTGGTCATCAGGGACATAGCGATTGTGAGATTGAATATGTATTTTATCATCGTTTAATAACGATAATTCAACCCGGTCAGCCAAATCAATAGTGGTCATAATCATCTCCACCTCATGAAAACCGTCTGATCGTTTGTGTAAAACATCTAATGCTAAATTTATTTTGGCCGGGGCTTTTACTAAAAGCTTCACTACGTCCACCTACTTCTTTATTGTCCGGAAATCCACATTTTGTCCTATTTTACCACAAAATGATAAAACTAAGACGTGAGATATGATAAATCCTATCAAATTTCATATTTTATTATTAGATTTATAAGAAAAGGGTCATAAATTGGAGAAAAAGAAAGCCAGAGGAGATTGTCCTCTGGTCTCGCTGAAGTATGTGATTGATTAATATCAAAAGCGGAAGTGACTTATTTATAAGTTAAACTCTAGGACCCTGATTAGCCAAATGTTCTTGTGCAAGTTCAACGGCACGCTTGACCATATTCCCTGCATCCTTTGCCTTGATGCCGCCCCATCCTTCTTTTTGAACGACATCATAAAAGCCAAGCTCTTTCGCAAGCTCCTCTTTAAAGCGACTGGACATAATCCCTCTTCTTCTGCCCATCTAAACAACCCCTTTCATACTACAGCATTGTTAGTATGGGATAGTAATGGGCTTTTCATGAAACATAACATTGAACTAGTTCTTTGAATCTAGCTCCAGCGCCTAGGGGCTCGGGGTCATAAGCCCCTGGACAAGGCGCTTCCGCTTTTTAGACAGCAAAAAGCAGTAAACAAATGTTTACTGCTGTGTATTGCTTATATTCTAATTTAAGGCTAAATGTCCTGATGCATCTTCGTAGAAAGTAATTTGAACTGTTTCTGTTAATACATCTGCATAGCTGTAAGAAACACGTTCAAATGAGTTTTCATCCTGATCTAATTCAATAACAAAAACAGATGGATAAGTTTCAGCTAAAACACCGGAACGTTCAATCGTCTTTCTGCGTCCTCCGTTGGCTTTAAGCAGTAATCTTTTCCCTAAATTTGTGTCAAGAGCCTTTTTAATATCGGCTAAGGTTTTTGGCATTTCGGTCCACCTCACTGTGTAAAGTATAACACACTGACATAGTCATGTCAAACAAAAACATAAATTATATCAGTCAAACAAAAAGATTGTCAATATTTTTTATTCTACTTTTTCTTCTAAATTTCAACATTTTTATCGTTACCTTATTTGCATGGGAATATGTATCGGCTCAGTAATAAAAAAAATAAGCCTTATCGGACAGCAAAGGCTTATTCATCCTCTTCTTGGATTGGCCGATAAGGCATTCCCGTTCGTAACACTCCTCTTGTTTCAATTCCTCCAAGTCCCTTTTCACCTGTTAATGTGTTCTTTAACACGTCCCAGACATTAATTCTTTCCATAAAAGGTGTAAAACTGATTTTGGCGACAATATAGACTGGGTCGAGGGCGTGGATGTTAATTCTTGAGGGCGAACTGGCATAATTTGCCCCAGCATGAATCAATGATTCAAAGTGCGATTGACATGCTCCTGCAAAAATAACCAACTGATCTAAGTGGGGAATCTTTTTTCGTGCTTCCTTGACCGTTTGGACGAAATGTTTGGAATGGCGATATGCATTAATATCCGTCATTTTTCCTTTTGCCTTTGAATACGCGTCATGTCCTGTAATAACAAGAATATCTGGGCGATATAAATCAATCAATTCCCCTATTTTTTCTGGCATCTCTTTTTCATTACAGTGTATACCTAAAACAGGGATTCCTACTTTTTCATACAGTGTCATGCATTTCTTCAAATAGGATGGATCACCATCCAGATGGAGAACCTTCCCTGGCATTTGAAAATAATTACTTGGTTTTACATATCCGCCGGTCGCTTCATATTCCTGACGGTTCTTGATTAATTCAACATCCTGTTTAAACAGCTTAAAAGACTGTTCCTCTAGCGTCCGGTATTCATTCTTCAACCTGACTCTTTGATTATCGTCGATGACGACCAAATCTTCGTATGGTGCGTCTGCCACAAGGCGAAAGTCTTCTCCGTATAGGACCGCAAATTTCTGGTCGTTTATTTTTCGAACATCTATCACGCGAAATAGAATGTCACAATTATACGAACGCCTGCCGACAATATCCATTAATTTTATATCCACTGCCGTCACTCCAATAAGACCAGCAAAAGGGCCTTTAAATAAAGTTTCTCTCATAGGCTATGCAAACCTTTGCTTTATTGTGAAAAAAAATAGATCCTTTAAAAAGGATCTAGTGGAAAAACGGATATAATTCTTCGCTTAAGCGGCCAAATTCCTCTAAGGAAAGGGTCTCTCCTCTTCTAGCAGGATCGATTCCGCTTGCACTTAAGGCCTGAAGGATGTCTTCTTTCTTTTGCTTTCCCTCGGGCAGCTGGCTTGTTAAGTTATTAAGCAGGGTTTTTCTTCGTTGTGCAAAGCTGGCCCTGGTCACTTGAAAAAAGAATGTTTCATCTGTGACCGTAACAGCGGGATGTTCCCTCCTGGTTAACCTGATGACGGCAGAATCCACATTCGGCTGCGGCACAAAAACCGTTTTTGGAACGATCATCACTGTTTCTGCCTCTGTATAATACTGAACAGCGATAGAAAGAGAGCCATAGTCCTTCGTCCCTGGCCGTGCAGAAATCCGGTCTGCCACCTCTTTTTGGAGCATACAAACGATCCCGCGAATAGGCAAATGTTCTTCAAGAAGCTTCATGATAATCGGCGTTGTAACATAATAAGGTAAATTAGCAACCACCATGATATCGTCCATATCATTAAATTCTTCTCTAATGACTTCAGCCACATCTGCCTCTAATACATCGTTATGTATAATTTTTACATTAGGATAGGGTGATAGGGTATCATTTAAGATTGGTAATAAACGTTGATCGATCTCGAAAGCGACGACCTTTTTACTTGTGCGGGCCAACTGCTCAGTAAGCGCACCAATTCCTGGTCCGATTTCAATCGCACCAGAATCTTCTGTTAAATTCGCAAAGCTAACAATCTTTTTCAAGATATTTGTATCAATTAAAAAGTTTTGGCCAAGGCTCTTTTTAAATGAAAATCCGTATTTTTTAAGAATATCTTTTGTCCTTACCGGTGTAGCTATATCTTTATTCATGTAGTTCCTCCTGACTTACAACCCTTAGTGCTTCAGCGAATTCCTGCTTACTGATTTGGAATACATTTAAGCGCTTATGCAGCTGTTTTCCATTGGTATAACCAATTTTTAAAATTTTCCCCAACATGATTCTTCTTTCTTTAGCCCCTTCACCGCCGATAAGGCCAGCTGTAAGTAGGTCCTCTTGCGTTATTTCCTCTGTAAACGTTTCACGCATGGTCTGGGCATCCTTAAGCGCCTCTTGGATGGCTTCAGGACTGGCATGTTCCACACCCAGGCTTTCCCCTGCTTTTCCCATAGCTGCTTCCTTCGTTAAAAATGCGTGTTTACAACCAGGAACAGCCTCAGCGATCGTCTTTCTAATTTTTTCACCAGGAAAATCAGGATCCGTAAAAATAATTACGCCTCGGGACTGTTGAGCACGCCTTACTTTTTCAATGGTGGTTTCATTTACAGCTGAACCATTTGTTTCAATTGTATCTGCATTGATTGCCCGTTTAATCGCTGTAGTATCGTCTTTACCTTCCACAACTATAATTTCTTTAATCTTCATTTTAAAAGTGTAAGCCTCCGTAATAAAAATTAGAAAAGCGCAGGCGCCCGTTTAGCGGCGTATGGACTGGAGCGCTCCAACTGAGATAAAGGAAACACGAAGAGCGTTAGCGATTCGATGTTGACTTATCGTAGGGCGGAGAGCGAAGTCCACTAGCCGTTGGGCGCTGAAGCTAGACAGTAATCTAAGTTCAAACTTTTAAACCTTATTATTTTTTTAAAAAATGAAAAAAACTTGAAACATTTTTGTAATGTACATCGTCTATATTATTGAATCCATTCATACAATAAAGTAAAATAAAGATGAAGCATTTTATCAATATGTATTCGATGTTAGTATAAAGAAATTTATGAAAAAAGCAAAATGCAGAGGATAGGACCCTCTGCAAATTGTAAACTAATTTAAAATTTTAATCTTTACTTTTTTGCGTCCCCAGCGGTAGCAATCCTGATTGGATGGCATGAATAAATCAATGATATATCCTTTAATTGCCCCTCCTGTGTCAGCTGCTACAGCATAGCCGTAGCCTTCAACATACACCTTTGTCCCCAGCGGAATAACCCTTGGGTCAACGGCAATTACCTTCATGTTCGGGTTAGCACGGAGATTAAGTCCCGTTGCTGTTCTACCTGAACAGCCATTACAATACGCTGTATAAGCAGTTGCAGTAACGTAAAACTCCTGTCCCGACTCATCTGCACCACGTGAAACTTGTAACGATAAATCCTTCGTTCCGACAGCCACAACTTTATCTTGCTTTTCTGCAATCTTCTGCTCACTAATTAATTTTCTAGTTACTTCTTTGCCATTTTCAATTAGGACTTCATATTGTTTAGAAACGCGACCGTGCTTGCCTTCGGTAATGGTCTTTTCTTTGCCTTTTTCTAAACTTTCATCCTTTTTGGTTACTACAGCAAATTGAACAGGTTCTTCCACTACATCGGTGACTTTTTCTACTCGAATGACGTTAACAACACCATTCTCTGAGATGGTTTCTGTTAATGACGGTTCAACTCGGTCTAGTGTGTTTAACTGAATGCCCTTTTGTGATAAAAAGTCAGCGACCGTAGCCGAAGTGGCCCAAACTTGTTGCTTTTTACCGCCGTCAACATATGTAAGATGAAATGCTTCTTTTATTCCAATCTTCATCTTATCTTGTATTGCCGCTTGCGGTCTAGGTGAGATTTGGTCATGTTTGCTCAAAACAATTTTCTGCTCTTTTAGGAGTTCAGCCACTGTATCAGCTGTCGTCCAGATCGTTTTTTTCTCGTTGTCCTTGACAATGTGAACCTGGTTAGCTTGCTTCCATACGACTTTCAGGTGGTCCTTCACCTTTGCATTCGCCTTAGGTTGCAAATAGTCTTGTGAGCGGGTGGATACATCCAATTCATCTAATAATTCTTTGATGGTATCTGCATGTGTTTTCACGACCTTTTGCTGATCGTTAAGAGTGATGGCAACAGTTTTCTTTGATCCTTCGTAAAAAAGAATACCAAGAGTTGTTAGCAAAACTACGAAACTAGCAAAAGCAATGGTCAATGTCTTCCGGCTCAAAGACTTGGAAAACAGGTTTTTCATGTTTTTGAATACGATGAAAAACGCCTCCTTTTCTTAGAGAGATTAATGAACCATGCTGTCGGCTGTTAATCTTTGCATACTGTGCGAAGGTATTTCTAATTATGCACAAAGTTTGGAAAATAGCAAAGATAAACTTATCGACACGGTTATCCTATGTAGAAAAGGAGACATGTAGAACTTTTTGTTATCGCTAAAATATAAGACAAGCTTCCACCAGCTTCGACAAATTCCCCTATCATTTTATGGCGAATAATTTTTTAGCATTTCGTGTCGTTGCTTCCGCTACTTCTTCGATTGTCAATCCTTTTATTTCGGCAATTTGTTCAGCTACTAATTTTACATAACTAGGCTCATTTCTTTTCCCTCGGTAGGGATGGGGAGCCAAATATGGGCAATCTGTTTCTATTAATAGTTTATCGAGTGGAATTTCAGCAGCTACTTCTTTCGGCTTTTTGGCATTTTTGAAGGTTACAGGGCCTCCAAGAGAAATATAAAAGTTCATTTTTACGCATTCCTTCGCTACTTCAGGGCTGCCGCTAAAGCAATGCATAATCCCGCCTACTTCTTCCGCTCCTTCCTCCTTTAAAATTTCAACAATATCAGCTGTTGCTTCTCGATTATGAATCACGATTGGAAGATTAACCTTTTTAGCAAGTCTGATTTGTTTTCGAAAAACTTCCTTCTGAATATCTTTTGGAGATTTGTCCCAATGATAATCCAAGCCCATTTCACCGATGGCAACTACCTTTGGATGGGCAGTTAATTCCTCTATCCATCGTAAATCCTCCTCGGTCATGTCGATCGCATCAACGGGATGCCACCCAATGCAGGCAAAGATAAAATCATAGCTATCAGCTAATTCCATTGCCCTTTGAATGGTCTTGCGGTCAAACCCGACCACAACCATATTAGTGACTCCCTCACTTTGAGCCCTAGTGATTACTTCTTCTAAATCTTCGTTATATTGGTCATCATTTAAATGTACATGGGTATCAAATAGCATAGTTTTGCTCCTTCACCATTTTTTTCAAAAAGAATTTTATTTTTCGCTAACATTTTCTTATTCGCGTTAGAAATGCCAATATTCAACAATAACCAAGTAATAAAAAGAAATGTCTCGAAAAATGTTCCACGTGTAACATTGAAAAGCGCCTTGTGCAGGCGCTTTTCTTGTAAAGTTATTAACCTTTATTTCACCTTGGAACCATTCGGTAATGTTTGATCGACGGTTGCAAGCGAAAGTTGACCATCTTTTGAACCTGCTAGGATCATTCCCTGTGAAAGTTCACCACGAAGTTTAACTGGTTTTAGGTTGGTAATACAAATGACCTTTCGACCAACTAATTCTTCCGGCTTATAATATTGGGCAATTCCAGAAACGACCTGACGCTTTTCATACCCTAAATCAAGCTGAAGCTTAAGCAATTTATCCGCCTTTTTAATAGGCTCTGCTTGAACAACTTCGGCTACCCTCAAATCAATTTTCATAAAATCGTCAATAGCAATTTCGTCGATTTCTTCAGGTTTTTCTTCTGGCTTTACTTCTTTCTCTTCTTCAACTGCTGGAGCAGAACCTTGCATTTTCGTCTTAATAAATTCTACTTCCTCAGCTATTTCAAGTCTTGGGAATATCGGTGCATCCTTTTCGACCTTTGTTCCGCTTGGTATGACACCAAAATCAGTGAGGCTTTCCCATGTTTTAAGGCTCTCATCCTGAATACCCAACTGCGTAAAGATGGAATTCGGTGTACGTGTTAGGAATGGCTGCAGTAAAATCGCAATTCTTCGTATGGATTCGGCCAGATGAGCCATTACACTAGCAAGTACCTCGCGATTCGCCTCATCCTTCGCTAAAGCCCATGGTTTTGTTTCATCAATATATTTATTGGTACGGCTGACAAGCAGCCAAATTGTAGATAATGCTACTGAAAACTCCATCTTCTCCATTACATCTTCGTATACATTAACTGTATCCTGGTTAACTTGCAGCAGTGATGCATCAAATTCCCCAATAGAGCCGGAATAATCAGGTATAACACCGTTAAAGTATTTTTCAATCATTGCGACCGTACGATTTAAAAGATTACCTAAATCATTAGCTAGGTCGAAATTGATTCTTTCGACGAATCCTTCCGGTGTAAAGACGCCATCCGCCCCAAACGGAACTTCTCTTAATAAATAATAGCGGAGCGCATCCAGACCATAGCGATCAATTAAGGTGACAGGGTCAACCACATTCCCTTTCGATTTGGACATTTTTCCATCCTTCATCAACAGCCAGCCATGGGCAAATACCTTTTTGGGCAGTGGAATATCTAATGCCATTAACATAATTGGCCAATAGATGGTGTGGAAACGTACAATTTCCTTACTCATTAAGTGAACATCGGCTGGCCAGTAATTTAAATATTTTGCATCATTTTCTGTTCCATAACCAAGTGCCGTAATATAGTTTGAGAGGGCATCTATCCAAACATAAATAACATGCCTTGGATTCCCCGGCACCTTGATCCCCCAATCAAACGTTGTCCTTGAAACAGCAAGATCCTCCAGGCCAGGTTTGATAAAGTTATTAATCATTTCATTTTTTCGAGATTCAGGTTGGATGAAATCGGGATTTTCCTCGTAGTACTGCAATAGACGATCTACATATTTACTCATTCTAAAAAAGTATGATTCTTCTTTAACCTTTTCCACCGGACGGCCACAATCTGGACAATTTCCATCCGTTAGCTGACGGTCGGTATAAAAGGATTCACATGGTGTACAGTACCAGCCTTCATACTGATCGAGATAAATATCTCCTTGTTCAAGCAGTCTCGCAAACATCTTTTCAACGACTTGTTTATGTCTTTCATCCGTTGTTCGGATAAAATCATCATAAGAAATGTCGAGTCTTTTCCATAATTCTTTAATTCCATCGACAATTTCATCAACATACTGCTGCGGAGTAATCCCTGCTTCTTCAGCTTTCCTTTGAATTTTCTGCCCATGCTCATCCGTTCCAGTTAAGTACATAACATCATAGCCGCGCATCCGCTTATATCGGGCCATTGCATCACCTGCAACAGTTGTATAAGCATGCCCAATATGTAAATTACCGCTTGGATAGTAAATCGGTGTCGTTAGGTAAAAAGTCTTTAATTTATTCTCCATCTTAATCCCTCCGCTAGTTTGCGAGTCCAAAGCTCTATTTAACCATTATTGCCTCTTTTTTCCCGCTTCTATCCTCAAAATATACCGAAAAACCAACTTTTGTGCAAGGAGGCGCTCTTTTACCTGATTCCTTTATTTTTTCATATTTTCCTATTACACCCATAAAGATTTCAATTCCTGCGAAGGATATATAGTTCAATCGCATCAATTTATGTTGAAGTTTGTCGAAAAAATAACGAATTGAACAGTTGTTTTATCAACAATCCAATAGTATTATTCACTGCTAAATATAGGTAATTTTCAGAAAAAACGTTGTTAAATCAACGATCATCTTAATTGAATAAATTTACTATTATTTTTCAAAATAAAAATTATTGACGGATATGGGAATTTCTTGTATTATTAAGTTATGAAAATTTTGTCGAATAATGACGAATAAATAGATAGAGAAAAATAAGTGCAAATGTGAGAGGAGATCATAAAAATGAAATCTACTGGTATTGTTCGTAAAGTTGATGAGTTAGGCCGTGTGGTTATTCCAATCGAATTAAGACGTACTCTTGGTATCGCTGAAAAAGATGCTCTTGAAATTTACGTTGATGATGAGCGTATTATCTTAAAGAAATACAAGCCAAATATGACTTGCCAAGTTACAGGAGAAGTATCTGATGATAATTTAACTCTTGCTGGCGGTAAATTGATTCTTAGCCGTGAAGGTGCAGAACAGTTATTACAAGAAATCCAAAACAACTTTGAATTAGTAAAATAATAAAAAGCTCCGGCACTTCAATTAGTGCTGGAGCTTTTTTTCTTTGAAAAGCGGAAACAAACGTTCAGCGGTGTATCCCACTTAAGCTCTATCTATTCGACATGATAGGCCTGATACACTTCTCTTTTATTTATGTCACGATCTTTCGCTGTTAGTTTGATCGCTTCCTTCGAAGGGATATTTTTTTCAGAAATATAATGATTTACATGTTCTTCAAGCGTTAAATTGTGCCACCAGCTTGGTTCTTCCTCTTGTTGCTGATCCGTCCCCTCAACAATCAAGCAAAACTCTCCGCGGATTTCATCCTGCGTGGTCCAAGCGATTACTTCTTCAATCGATCCGCGAATAAATTCCTCATACTTTTTTGTTAACTCCCTGCAAATTGCGATCTTCCGGTTACCGAGGACATCTGACATAATCGAAAGCGTTTCTTTTAGGCGATGTGGTGATTCATAAAAGATTAACGTAGCTGACTGCCACTTTAAGTGTTCTAACTCCGCCCGCTTTTCTTTCTTGTTTCGATTCAAAAAACCAAAAAAGTAAAAGGGCTGGCACACTAAACCGGAGGCAATCAATGATGTTAGGGCAGCATTTGCACCTGGTAACGGAACGACTGTTACCTTTTCTTCAATGGCCGCTGCGACCAGCTCATAACCTGGATCTGAAATGGCAGGCATACCCGCATCACTTACCAGCGCAATCTTTAACCCTTCCTTTACTTTTTGAATCAATTTATCGCCGCTCGTTTCTTTATTGTGTTCGTGATAACTTACAACAGGTGTTCCAATTTCAAAGTAATTACAAAGCTTCTTTGTATTTCTTGTATCTTCTGCAGCAATTAAGTCTGCTTCTTTTAATAATCGAATCGCACGGAAGCTCATATCTTCTAAATTTCCAATTGGTGTGGGAATAAGATATAAGATCCCTTTCGTAGCTTCATTCTCAAAGCTTTTTTGCTGCCACATACACATCACCTGTTTCTTTTATTAAAAATTCATCTTTTTTCTTCCTGCTTAATTGCTTAAAGGAGTATTCTGCCCTTAGCGCATCCCCTTTATTTTCATAGCTTCTATAGTATGTAAGTTCGACCGGGCCTCTGCCCCGCGTATATTTTGCCCCTTTTCCTTCATTATGAAGCTTAATCCGGCGTTCAAGATTATTCGTATATCCACCATATAAACTACCGTCCTTACAGGTAAGAACATAAAAATAGTGATCGCTATTCTCCATATAAAATCTCTCTAATTTCTGGTGTATATTCATTGTTATCATTATAAACAAATAACGGTGGAGAAATTTTTAGATCCGGACTGCCATCCTTAATTGCCTCAATTAAAAGCGTATTAGCCTCTTTCCCCTTCTTCGGGTAGACAAATTGAATTCGTTTGGGTTCAAGCCGATATTGTCTCATCAATGTAATGATATCCAGCAGTCGCCCCGGTCGGTGTACAAAAGCCACCTTGCCGCCTTGTTTAGCCAATTGACTTGAAGCCTTGACCGCATCCTCTAGTGTACAAAAAATTTCATGACGGGCAATTGCTAGATGTTCATTGGGATTCATCTCTTCCTTTGACGCCGTTTTAAAATAGGGAGGATTGCAAGTGACGACATCAAATTGCCCATGGCCCAGCTGTTTTGGCATATCCTTGATATCACCATGAATCATTTGCAGTCGGGGTTCTAGTCCATTATATTCAATGCTTCTTACAGCCATATCGTAAAGCCGTTCCTGTATTTCAACACCAGTAATCTGACCCTTTGTTCGTGCACTTAAAAATAAAGGGATGACACCATTCCCGCTGCAGAGGTCAATTAAGTTCCCTTTTTGAATCGGAACATATACAAATCTTGCAAGTAAAACGGCATCAAGGGAAAAGGCAAAAACAGACGGACTTTGGATAATCCTTAAGTTTTCCGCTAATAAATAATCTAACCGTTCATCTTCCTTCAAGTTGACCAAATTATCCATCCCCTAAATGTATGAAAATAGAGGCTGATTTTTGTCAGCCTCTTAAGGTTATTTCTTATTAAGAAAGGAAAGACAGAATAAACAATCGCCTTCCTTGCGTAAACTTCCAAAATGAAGGTTACAGATATGAAACCCTTCTTGATAGAGACGGGCGAGGTTATCATATCCTTCCCCAACATCAAATGGCTTTACCCCCGGAGACTCGGGCAGGACTGCCCCCTTTTTATTCTCTGTTACCTTTTTTTCCGCTTCAGTCGTTACATCTAAACGACGTCTCAAATGTTCATTTTCAAGCTTTAAATAATGATTCTCTTCTAGTATTTCGGCTAAATGCTGCTTTAATTCTCCCAGCTGCTGGTAAAGATGGCCAATTTGTGTTTCCATATTACTTACTGATTCAAATATTTCTTTTTTATCCACGTCTTCCACCTCGTTAATCTGTGGATTGTATAGAAAAGGCACCTTCTTTATTGATTTCCTCCAAGGTATACTCCAGAACTCGATCCTGTTCCTTTAGTTCAACCTGCAGTACCCGCTCTAATATATTTAATCCTACTACTTTTCCTCTACCCTGCGGTGTTTCAATGAATTCCCCTAAATCCGGCAGCAATGCTTTAGCAGATTCATATTCATCATTTTCATATTTTAAACAACACATCAGCCTGCCGCATAATCCAGATATTTTTGTAGGATTCAATGAAAGGTTCTGATCCTTCGCCATTTTTATCGAAACTGGATCGAAATCCCCTAAAAAGGTCGAACAGCATAACATTCTTCCACAGGGACCGATACCACCAAGCATCTTCGCTTCATCGCGGACACCAATCTGGCGTAATTCAATTCTCGTCCTAAAAATAGCTGCTAAATCCTTCACAAGCTCACGGAAATCAACTCTTCCATCAGCCGTAAAGTAGAATATGACTTTATTTCGATCAAATGTATATTCTACATCGACTAGTTTCATATCCAGCTGATGCTCATTCACTTTTTCATTACAAACTTCATAAGCTTCCTTTGCGGCTTGCTTATTCTCTTCAACAATCATTCGATCCTTCGGGTCGGCAATTCTCACCACTTTTTTTAGTGGAAGGACAACATCATGCTCCTCCACCTGTTTGCGAGCGATGACAGCTTTACCATACTCAACTCCACGAACTGTTTCGACAATCACAAAGTCATCTTTTTCTATAGAGAGGTCCCCTGGATCAAAATAATAGATTTTACCCGCTTTTTTAAAGCGTACTCCTACAACATCATACAAATGAAGATCCCTCCTGCAATTTTAACACAAGCTGTTCCATCATCAGCTGAGGATTCATATTCCTCTCAAGCTTTCTTTTTGCATCAAGAATAGCTGACATTTGATCCGATATGCGCCGTCCAGATGTTTGCAGTGCAAATTGTTGCAGCCGTTCATTTTCCTCTCGAAAAACAATTTGCTCCTGCCTATCTAATTGTATATATAGTAAATCCTTAAAAATAAGAAGTAAAAGGTCTAAACCACGGTGAATTTGTTCTTTATCTTTAAAGTGAGGAAACCAGTCAGTCTGAAGCGTTACCATAGCTTCCAACGGATTTTTTTTCAACACCTCATATAATTTTACCACTATTTTTTGAGCTTGTGCAAACCATTCATCGACATTTAATTTATGTGCCTCATCCAAGCTATTGGTCAATTGAGCAAGTAACGGAGCCTTTAGCGGTTCTACGCCGTTTTCCACCAATTGTTTAATCATAACTAGAGGTGATAATGGATGAAATGTTAGTATTTGGCACCTCGAAAGGATTGTTGGTAGAATTTTCTGCGGCTGTTCTGTTAATAGAAAGGCAACTGTCCCGGGATTGGGTTCCTCTAAAAATTTCAGTAAACTATTGGATGCACTGACACTCATTTTATCTGCATGGATAAGCAAATAAACCTTTTTCAAAGATTCTAATCCCTTTTTGGAAAACTCAACCTGCAGGCTTCTGATTTGGTCAACCTTAATGGATAATCCATCCGGCTCCACAATATGAACATCAGGATGGTTGCTATGATTGATTCGACGACAATTATTGCATTCTTCACAAGGTTTATAACGATCAATGATGGACTCGCAAAATAGGGACTTCGTCAGTAACAACGCAATTTCCCGCTTACCTGTCCCTCTAATGCCCTCAAGAAGGTACGCATGGGCCACTCGATTTTTCACTAAACTGTTTTTTAACATGTTTAACACAGTTGGCTGAAGCTCTTCTAGCTGTTCCCATGATTTCACCAAGCTCATCACTCTCTTACTTTATAAAATTAACCGACATTCACTAGGCTTAAAAATGCATGTATTGCTCAATTGGAAGGACAAATACGGTTGCCCCGCCAACCTCAACTTCAACGGGATATGGGACATACGAGTCTGCATTTCCACCCATTGGTGAAACAGGGGCAACTAACTGTTCTCTGGATCTGCAGTTGTCCTTAATAATTTGGAGGGCCCGGTCCACGCGAATATCCTCAGTACCAATCATAAAGGTCGTGTTACCTGATTTCAGAAATCCACCTGTACTCGCTAGTTTTGTTGCTCTAAAATTGTTATCTACTAGTGCCTTTGATAACCGATTGCTATCCTGGTCCTGTACAACAGCTATGATAAGTTTCATCCGAACCACCCTCTCTTTTTTATCCCAATCTAGTTTTGTTGTTTCCTATATTATAACAGGTAACAGAGTTCCTTACATTCGTAATGGCAGGGAAGGCTACATATTTATTTTAGGATAAAAAAAAGCCTTACAGGGAAGGCTTCCTTTTTGCTAATTTTTCTACTATTATTTTTAGGGTTTCTTGAAAAACCTCTTCCACTGTGCCGGAAGCATCAATAGACTGAATTCTATTTGGAAAGCGTTCGATTAATAGATGATATCCTGTGCTAACCTTTTGGTGGAATTCTAGGTTTTCTAAATCCAATCGATTAATCTCTCTGCCTTTATTTTTGTTGATCCGCTTTAAGCCTAACTCTGGTTCGATATCAAAGTAGATCGTTAACTCAGGCATCAAATTTTCAATCGCAAATTGGTTGATTGCAAAAACTTCATCAATTCCTAACCCGCGTGCATAGCCTTGGTAAGCCAAAGAACTATCAACAAACCGGTCACACAACACGATTTTTCCCTCTGCTAAGGCTGGTTTCACCTTTTCTATCAAATGCTGCCTCCTTGCAGCAGCATAGAGTAAGGCTTCTGTCCGAGGGTCCATCGCGGTATTTTCTTTATCTAAAATGACGGATCGAATCTGTTCCGCGATATCAATCCCGCCTGGTTCACGCGTTAGCAGTACGTTTCCAAACTCCTGAGCTACCATGTTAATAATGGTTGACTTTCCCGCACCATCCGGGCCCTCAAACGTTATAAATATTCCATTATCCATTTAAATAAAACCTCCAAAACTGTATCTATCTCTTAAGCTGTGTAAAAGGTCTTTATAAGACCATCTTTTAATCGGGCGCCGCCTTGAAATCTAGCTCCTGATTTTAACAGGCTGGCGAGTTGACTGAGTTTATCTTTTGTTATCCTTTCACCCTTTATCAGCAAGGGTATACCCGGGGGGTAGGGAATAATCGTTTCAGCGCATACCTCACCTATCACTGCATTTATATCTACTTCTTTTACCATTAAATTACCCATTCCTTTAAAAGGGATCGCTAACGTTGAGATTTTTTGACTAGCCACCTCAAACACCTCTTGAGCATCATTTAAAGGTAAACCTGCTAGCGCCTTCTTAATTTTCAGGACCGCTTCTTCCAAAGGAAAGCTTTGTCCTTCTTTTAATAAAGGAAGAATAAAGAGCACATTATGTGGATCGGCTAATTCTGTATAAATGGATACCTCTTCTAATCTTCTTTGGAGCTCAAAGCCATTTAACCCTGAGCGGGACTGGATGGTTAATTTTAAAGGATCGCCGTTATCATTTGGGTATTCTAACACCCGGATTGCTGGAATTTCCGCCAACATCTCTTTAAAGCGTTGGATTTCGTTCAAAAGAAAGGTTAAATCATTTGGTTTATATGTAGCTAAATAATTTCTGGCCAGGTCCAAGGATGCCATAATCGGATAGGACGGGCTGCTTGATTGGAACATGGCTAAGTATTCCTTTACCTTATTGCCATTAATCAACTGGCTATTCACATGTAAAAAGGATCCCATCGTCATCGCGGGGAGCGTCTTATGTGCTGATTGAACCACAACATCTGCACCCAATTGAAGGGCTGACGATGGGAAAGGCCCGCCAAGAATAAAATGTGGTCCATGTGCCTCATCCACTAATACAGGGATATCATGCAGATGTGCTTCTTTGATTATTTCTTGTAAATCATATCCCATTCCATAGTAGTTCGGATAAGTCAAAATGAGTGCTTTTGCATCCGGATATAAGTTAATAGCTTCTTTAACCGTTTCTATACGAATACCAGAAGGGGCTTTCCACTCCTGGTCAAATTCAGGCTCAAGAAACACGGGGTCAGCTTTTGCCAAGCTTAGTCCATTTAAAACGGATTTATGGCAATTTCTTTGAACAAGAACCTTTGTTCCATCTAAGCAAGCTGCCATAATCATTGCTAGATTGCCTACGGTGGAACCATTCACAAGGAAATAACTCTTTTGGGTTTGAAATAGGCTAGCTAGTAGTGACTCTGCCTCTAATATTGCCCCTTCTGGAGAATGCAGATCGTCTAAACCTGATAACTCCGTCGCATCAATTTGTAAAATCTGCTTAAAATAACGATTTGCTTCTGGTTGATTTATAGTACCGTATTTATGTCCAGGGACATGAAAGGAAATAGAGTTCTTTTTGACATGGTCGATTAACACATCATACAAAGGTGTTTTTAATTGATTATTCATTTGTTTACTTCCTTCTATGAGCTTCGTTTATCCAGCCTTATTAGCAGGCAAGAACCCCCCACTGCTGGAAGTTTCACTTCATTCTAACAAAAAATCAGTGCCCAATCTCATATGAATGCAAAAAAATAAGCCCATAATGGACTTTTATGAAAAAATTTCTGGTGTGGTTATTTTTTTCAGTTGTTTGAGAAAGTATTTATATTTTGGATCCTTTGTATCTGTTTGTATTAAATCATTTTCGCATTCTGTACAAATAAATGAAGTGTATAGATGTATGCCTTTTGGTTTTTGGTTTTCACAAATAACGCACGTTTCCTCATGATACTTCTGTGCTAATAATGAACTCAATCCCTCCACCTCCATACATCCATTCTGCCCTTATGTGTCTATTTGTATACAATTTTTCGAATAATCTTTTCCCCGTCATCTTAATTAATATATTATGTAACAACTAGCATTTGGGTGTATGTCTATTCGTAATTTCTTTGAAAACACTTCGTACTTTTTTACTATTGTCATTGTCCTTACAGATGACAAACAAAAAGACAAGCTTTTAGTATCCTCTTTAGTTACGATCAATGGCTTTTTTTCTGTTGTATGGGCACAATTATTTTTTTTTGTGACCGGACCAGGCTTTTTTCCTTTCCCATGGGCACAATTATTCTTTTTTGTGTCCGGTCTAGACTCTTTTCCTCTTCTATGGGCACAATTATTCTTTTTTGTGACCGGTCCAGACTCTTTTCCTCTTCCATGGGCACAATTATTCTTTTTTGTGTCCGGTCTAGACTCTTTTCCTCTTCCATGGGCACAATTATCATTTACTGATCACCCATACATAAATCTTTGAAAACACAAAAAAACAACCTTTTCAGGTTGTCTTAGATGTGCCTGGCAACGTCCTACTCTCACAGGGACGCGTGTCCCAACTACCATCGGCGCTGAGAAGCTTAACTTCCGTGTTCGGTATGGGAACGGGTGTGACCTTCTCGCCATTGCTGCCAGACTATTTTCTTTTGAGGTATCATTCCCTCAAAA
>NZ_JAGGQX010000060.1:0-16446 GCF_018613095.1 Bacillus sp. ISL-75 | reverse complement strand
TTCCCGGGGTTATCTCAGTCTTACAGGCAGGTTGCCCACGTGTTACTCACCCGTCCGCCGCTAACCAACAGGAGCAAGCTCCTATTGGTTCGCTCGACTTGCATGTATTAGGCACGCCGCCAGCGTTCGTCCTGAGCCAGGATCAAACTCTCCAAGAAAGTTGATTAGCTCATTTTGTTACGTTGGCTTAGTTTCTTAATTGAAACTAAAATTTTTGTTTGTTTGCACGATTTTGTTTGTTTAGTTTTCAAAGAACAATTTCTCTATCGCCTAAAAGCGACTTTATTATCTTATCAAGTTATCAACCAGAAGTCAACAACTTTTTTCATTTGCATTTCATCGTCTCTGTGACGACTTTTCATATATTACAGCATATAAAAGGATTGGTCAATACTTTTTTATAAATTTGTTTTCCAAAAAGAAAAACCGCTTTTTTCAGCGGTTTTAGATCTAGAGTACCCAATGTTGAATAGCAGCTAAAGCGATTAGACCCGGGATTCCTAAAAATCCTGAAATAGCCGATGTAGCAAAATTAATCGGCACATGAATGCCATAGCGGTTACCCGCAGCATTTAAGAAGAATAAAAATAGCGCTCCAATGACTAATTTAATAGCAGCCTGTCCAACCAATCGAGCAGGCTTAAAAGGTGCACCCGTAAATAAAAGGATAAGTATGAGCCCTCCGAGGATGGATATTACGATAATTGGTTCCAAAAAAGCTATCCCCCTTCTTAAGTCACTTTGTTTCAACTTATGTACAAGCTGATTAAAATAGACCTAAAAAAAGATATAGCTTGTTTATGATCTCATTAAGGTAACATTCCGCTGCTTTGCTTCTCTTAATAGAAAGATATATTTTGCCTCGGCAATTTTTGTTTGGCAAATCACTTCTTCGGAAGGATCAAAACTTTTTTCCAACAGCAGCTTTTCTTGCTGCCAATGTTCTTTATAACGATTCAACTGCATTAAGAGCTTTTCATTATACTCCTTACGCAGCCGACCTTTACGCTGAAAAAACATGACTGATTCCTCCGCGTCTTTTTAAAATTCTCTCCGGCCTTCAATCGCTTTCGATAAGGTTACCTCATCCGCATATTCAAGATCCCCGCCAACAGGTAGCCCATGCGCAATTCTTGTCGTTTTAATCCCTGATGGCCTTAACAAACGTGAAATGTACATCGCGGTTGCTTCCCCTTCAATATTAGGGTTAGTCGCTAGGATCACTTCAGTAACTGTTTCATCCTGAAGACGTTTTAAGAGGTCAGGAATATTGATATCCTCAGGACCTATCCCATCCATCGGGGAAATCGCCCCATGCAGGACATGGTACAAACCGTTGAATTCCTTCATTTTTTCCATCGCTATCACATCTTTAGGATCTTGGACGACACATATGATACTTCTATCCCGTCGTTGGTCCTCACAAATATAACATGGATCCTGATCCGTGATATGACCACAGACAGAACAATAGGTTAGATTTCTTTTGGCATTCACTAGTGCTTTGGCAAAATCAAGCACCGTATCCTCTTTCATACTTAGGACAAAAAAAGCCAGACGACCGGCCGTTTTTGGGCCGATACCTGGCAGCTTCATAAAGCTGTCAATCAGCTTAGATATTGGTTCAGGATAATGCATCTTTTGCTATTCCACTCCTAAAAAGGAAGGTTCATTCCTTTTGTAAATTGCCCCATCGTACTGTTTGTTAACTCTTCTACCTTTTTAAGAGCATCATTTGTTGCAGCTAAAACAAGGTCTTGAAGCATTTCGATATCATCCGGATCGACTGCCTCTGGTTTGATAATAACATCGACAACTTCCTTATGACCGGTTACCACTACTGTGACCATCCCGCCGCCAGCAGATCCTTCAATCTTCTTTTCACCTAACTCTTCTTGTGCTTTCGCCATTTCCTTTTGCATCTTTTGCATTTGTTTCATCATATTTTGCATATTTCCCATTCCGCCACCACGCATCATAACCATCTACCTCCAATTAATTAGTTATTAATCAATAATTTCCACAAATTCTTCGCCAAATATTTTCTTCGCCTCGGCAATATGTGGTTCTTCTTCCTTAGGTGCTTCACTGGTTTCTCCTTCAGCACCATCATGACTATTCAAAAAGTTTTCGCGGATTGGCAGCCACTGGTCTTCAGGAACACCTAACAGGATGAATCTTTTGCCGGTTAATTTATTTAATGCGGCGATCACAGCATCAAGAAAATCCGCACGATTCATTGCCATTTGACAAATCATCTCATGCTTGAATTTTATAATAAAAGCAGTCGAGGACGCTGCAATCGGCTCTGCATCGTTTAACAGGGCGGCTTGTGATTTTAAAAGACTAGCCCGCAATTCGCCCCAATTGGCTTTGATGACATTTAGATCGCTTTTCGTTGCCTGCTTTAATACTTCATTGATTTTTCCAACTGCAGGCTGAAATGTTTTTTTAGAGGACCTTGGCGCAGACTTCTGCGCTTGTGTTGCGGCATCTTGCGGGACTGCCGCCACACCAGTTTCCTTTAAATGCTGCAGTTCGGTCTCAAGCTGGCCGATTCTTGTTATTAATTGTTCAATTTGTGCTGGATTTGCTTGCTCTGTGTGTTTAACTTCCAATTGACATAACTTAACGATCGCTACTTCAAGGAAAATTCTTGGATGATTGGTCCAGCGCATTTCTTGTTGCGTTTTATTCAAGAGATCGATGAGCTGATAAATCTGCTCCATTGAGATGGTTTCAGCCATGATTCGAAAATCATCATCAAGCATCACTCTTTCAAGGGATTCTTCAAGGTTTGGTGCTGTTTTATAAAGCAGCATATCACGATAAAATAAAATTAAATCCTCAATAAAGCGCATTGGGTCTTTTCCATGAAATAAAAGTTCATCCAGTGCTTCTAACCCGCTTGCAACATCCTTTTCCCGGAAGGCTAAGGCCAGCTTATTCAAAAATCCCTGCGATACTGATCCGGTTACAGTTAAGGCATCCTCAATGGACACCTGGTCCTGGCTATACGATATGGCCTGATCTAATAAACTGAGCGCATCACGCATCCCGCCATCTGCTGCCCGGGCAATCAATTGCAGGGCCCGCTCATCACAATTAACCCCAGTTTCCTCAACGATTAATTTCATCCGTTTGACGATTGCTCCAGCAGTAATTCTTCTAAAGTCAAAGCGCTGACATCTTGAAATAATGGTTAAGGGGATTTTATGAGGTTCTGTCGTTGCTAAAATAAAGATCACATGCTTTGGCGGTTCTTCTAATGTTTTTAACAATGCATTGAATGCGCTAATGGATAGCATATGTACTTCATCAATAATATAGACCTTATAATTAACCGAAGTAGGTGCAAATTTGACCTTATCAAGAACATCACGCATTTCCTCCACACGTGAGTTTGAAGCAGCATCAAATTCCAGCACATCCGAGATCGTCCCATTGGTGATTCCGAGACAGGCAGCACATTCATTACATGGCTCTGAAACCGGCGAACGTTCACAATTAATCGCCTTTGCTAATATTTTAGCCGCACTTGTTTTCCCTGTTCCTCTCGGTCCTGAAAAAAGATATGCATGTGATATCTTTTGTTGAAGCAGGGCGTTTTGCAATGTCTTGGTTACATGTTCTTGTCCTACTACATCAATAAATGTTTGAGGCCGCCAAACACGGTATAAAGCCTGATAAGCCAAAAGACAATCGCCCCCTTCAAATTTTTCATCTTTCCACTTTTCTTATTATACCTTAACCATTTTGGTTTTTACAAAATGAATCTAGTTGAATGTACAAAAAAACTCATCCCAATTCTGAGATGAGTTAATTTATGTAATATAACAGCCGTGCACCTTCCGTCGACTAACGCCCATAAGCGTTACTTAAGCAGTTAGCTCGGCCCAGGCAACCCTGCGGCACATGGGAGCGTCCACTTAATGCTGCTTCCTTCCGGACCTGACATGGTTCATGGATTCCCATTGCGCAGGACCCGGGCGTCAACACCACTTACTTAAGGCAGACCCTACAGGTCGTTAGCCTCGGGAAGGGATTCAGTCCCGCTAGAGCGGATTGCGGGTACAGGGCACCGCTACCTCCCCACCTAGCACGGCAAAGTTGATACCAAAGTTTAGTGCGTCTCTATGACGCTTTCTTAGTATACAAATATTCTTGGAAAAAAGCAATCACTATTCACTGTCAGTTTTTGTAAGTTCATCCTTTTGCACTTTTTTCTCGAGCTTTTTCCGCTCTCTTATTTTTCGAAAAAAGTTGGAGAGTATTTGCCCGCACTCTTTTTCTAATACACCGCCGATAACCTCACTCTGATGGTTGAAGCGCTCATCCTCCAAGAGGTTCATGAGTGTACCCGCACAGCCGCCCTTAGGGTCAGCTGCACCATAAACGACTCGTTTGACCCTTGATAACATGATTGCCCCTGCGCACATTGGGCAAGGCTCTAACGTTACATAAAGGACAGCCTCTTCAAGGCGCCATGAGCGCAGTTCCTTGCAGGCTTGATCAATCGCTAATAGTTCAGCATGGGCGATGGCATTTTGCTCGTTCTCGCGTAAATTGTGGGCCCGAGCAACAACCTTTCCTTCTATTACAATAACGGCTCCAATCGGCACCTCTTTCAGCTCTTCTGCTTTTTCAGCTTCCTTTATTGCTTCTCTCATAAAATCTTCATCTTGCATGCGCTCAATTGTCATCATATTTCCCCTTTAAAAACTCAATTTAACGAAAAAAATTGCCGGTCATCTTAATTAACGACCATTATAATTTTTGGCAGGCTGATTTACATAAAATTATTGATGTTTGCCGCAATGAACTTAGTTAGCCTATTTTTGAGGTATTGCTTCCGGAATAGAATGATTTATTCTTATTCAAACCGAAGCATTCGGCCTTTTACGGAATGACGCTCAACACACTGCTGCACCAGCTAAAAGTAACTAGTACAGATGTAATTTATCAGCATTATATCATTTATCCGCTCCCTCCCTCATAAAATAGTTGCAACGCATATTTGCCAAGGAGGGATTAGGATGCAAATCCATGTGATAAAAAGTAATGAATCCTTAACTACAATCGCTAGGACTTATCATACAACCGTTCAAGATATCGTTGAGGCCAATGATTTACCCAATCCAAACAATCTAATTATCGGACAGTCGCTTGTCATTCCAATCATCGGTCACTTTTACTTCGTGCAGCCAGGCGATTCCTTATTCTCCATATCAAGAAAGGTTGGCGTCCCTTATCAACAGCTGGCCACCATCAATCGGATTAATGTAAATCAACCACTTAATGTAGGCTTTCGTCTCTATATACCTCAAGGTAAAAAAAGAAACGCAGAGTTTAACGCGTACGTTGAACCGCGCGGCACCACTGTAGCCCCTGTCTTAGAAACCAGTGCCCGTGAAGCCGCACCTTATCTCACGTATTTAGCCCCCTTTAGCTTTCAAGCGCGGCGCGACGGCACCTTGAAAGAACCATTGCTTAATAACTTTCCTGCCATTGCTAGAGCCAATCGGAATGTCTTAATGATGGTCATTAACAATCAAGAAAATGACCAGTTCAACGATGAGCTCGGACGGATTCTTTTGAATGATATGGCCATTCAAGATAAATTTCTTAACAACATTGTCTCCACTGCCAATAAGTATGGCTTCCGTGATATTCACTTTGACTTTGAGTTTTTACGCCCTGCTGACCGCGAGGCCTATAATCGCTTTTTACGAAAAGCAAAACAAAGATTCTCACGTCAAGGCTGGCTCATGTCAACCGCCCTGGCCCCAAAGACTAGTGCAACCCAAAAAGGGAAATGGTATGAGGGGCATGATTATAAGGCCCACGGGGAAATCGCTGACTTTGTCGTCATTATGACCTATGAATGGGGGTATAGCGGCGGCCCTGCGATGGCGGTATCGCCCATTGATCAAGTGAGAAGAGTATTGGAATATGCGATAACAGATATTCCTTCGAATAAGATTATGATGGGACAAAATCTATATGGCTATGATTGGACACTGCCATTCGTGCAGGGGTCAGTGGCAAAGGCAGTGAGTCCACAACAAGCGATACAGCTGGCCGCAAGCCACAATGTCCCGATTCAATATGACACAAAGGCACAGGCCCCATTTTTTAAATATAGCGATGCCGGGAAGCAGCATGAGGTTTGGTTTGAGGATGCCCGCTCGATCCAAGCAAAGTTTGATTTAATTAAAGAGTTAAATATTAGGGGAATGAGCTATTGGAAGCTTGGTCTAGCCTTCCCGCAAAATTGGCTATTAATCGTAGACAATTTCAATGTCACTAAACGTGGGACTTAACTATTTTTATTCAACAAAAACTGCCCTCATTCGGCAGTTTTTTCATATATTTGACATAAACCTGATTACTTCTAAATATTCCTTATCCCTTCCTGAGTGAGATTATGATAGAATAGTCTTTGCATGTTTTACGGTACTAAATAACCAGTTTATCTGGTGAAACATAGAGTGAAGGCAGTTGGAGAAGGAGGACTTGCAATGGGGGATACACCCTTTATTACCGTTGAAGGGCCGATTGGTGTAGGAAAAACATCTCTCGCTAAAGCTATTTCAGCGCAATTTAAATTTGCATTACTAAAAGAGATTGTTGATGAAAATCCATTTCTAGGGAAATTCTATGAAAATATTGAGGAGTGGAGTTTTCAAACGGAAATGTTTTTCCTCTGCAATCGCTTTAAGCAATTAGGGGATATCAATACCCATTTCTTAAGCCAAAAGCAATCTGTCGTAGCGGATTATCATATCTTCAAGAATTTAATTTTTGCTAAGCGTTCATTAAGCAGGGACGAGTATCAAAAATACTATAAAATTTATCAAATCCTTACCGAGGATATGCCGAAGCCTAACGTGATTATTTATCTGAATGCAAGCCTAGACACGCTGTTAAAACGCATCAAAGTAAGAGGGCGTGAAGTCGAAAAAAATATCAGCCCCTTATATTTAGAGCAGTTATCGCTTGACTATGAAGAAACAATGATGATCTTTGAAAAAGAACATCCTGAAATACCAGTTCTTCGTTTCAGTGGAGATGAATTGGATTTTGTAAAAAATGAACATGATTTAAACCATATTATTGGTCAGTTATCATTAGCATTAAAAAAAAGCAGCTGGACTAAAACACTATAGAACAGGGGAATGTTAGTGAGTATCGTAATTGGTGGTATGATAGGTCTTGGAAAAACAAGTGTAGCAGACACATTGAATGCACACTTTCAAAATAGAGGAATAGATAGTAAAGTGTTTTATGAATCGGTGGATGACAATCCGATTCTACCGCTCTATTACGAACTGACACCTGAAGAGTTAGATGCAAGAAGGATTCCTTTCCTTCTTCAATTATTCTTCTTAAATAAACGCTTTAAAACGGTTAAGGAGTGCGTCAGTTGGAGAGAGCCTGTTTACACCATTCAGGACCGTTCCATATATGAAGATTGGTATTTTGCTTATGTAAATAAATCATTAGGCAGAATATCAGATTTGGAATTTAAAATTTACGAAGACTTAGTTGAAAATATGCTTGAAGAGCTAAATGAACTTCCAAGGAAAGCGCCAGATTTAATGGTTTACCTTAAAGGTTCGTTCGATACGGTAATTGATCGGATTATGGCGCGCGGTCGAAGCTTTGAAATAAACCCTGAACTGAAGGAATACTACTTCGAAGTTTGGAAGGGTTATGATGAGTGGGTCATGAATCAGTATGCTGCAAGCGAAGTATTAGTGATTGATATGGATACGACAGACGTCGTAAAAAGTGAAGAAGATGCCACTAAGGTCTGCCGTGCCGTTGAAGATAAACTACAAGAAATATTAAATATGAGAACAGCACATATTGGGTAATCCAATATGTGTTTTTTTATGTCCTTTATTTTTTAGAGCATAAAAAAAATCCGTTACATGTACTGTAACGAACCATTATCTCCAGTTTTTATGCGCGATTGTAAAATATTAATGGAGGAGGAAGAGGGATTCGAACCCCCGCGCGGTATGACCCGCCTGTCGGTTTTCAAGACCGATCCCTTCAGCCAAACTTGGGTATTCCTCCGTATCAACAAAAACTAATTTACCATATTGTTTTTACTATGTCAACATACTAAATAAAAAAACTGGACAAATTTTTGGTCTGCCCAGTTTTTTGTAATTTTAGCTTTGTTAAACTTGTCTGTTGATTTCCGTTCCATGTGCTTCGCTTTCCGCGGGCGTTCCTGGGAGCCTCCTCAGCGCTTCGCGCTTGTGGGGTCTCCCCTGTCCCGTACTCCCGCAGGAGTCTCGCACATTCCACTCCAATCAACAGAGTGTGTAAAATCAACATTTAGCTTTAACACAGCTTTAATTTCACATTGGCTTAATGACTTCGCGGTTGCCCATATATGGACGTAAAGCCGTAGGAATCACGACACTGCCGTCAGCTTGCTGGTAATTTTCTAAAATTGCAGCCACCGTGCGGCCAATCGCGAGGCCAGAACCATTTAAGGTGTGTACATGCTCTGGTTTAGCCTTTGGTTCACGACGGAAGCGAATATTTGCCCGTCTTGCCTGGAAGGCCTCAAAATTACTGCAAGAAGAAATTTCTCGGTAGGTTCCATAACTTGGAATCCAAACTTCAATGTCATATTTTTTTGCTGCGGTAAAGCCAAGGTCAGCTGTACACATGCTTAACACACGGTATGGCAGTTCAAGTAATTGTAATACCCGTTCAGCGTCATTTGTCAGCTTTTCCAGTTCCTGATAAGAATCCTCAGGCTTAACAAACTTAACAAGTTCAACTTTATTAAATTGATGCTGACGAATCAAACCTCGTGTATCACGGCCCGCAGAGCCAGCCTCAGAACGGAAACACGCACTGTACGCGGCGAAGCGGATCGGCAATTCTTCGCCGCTTAAAATCTCATCTCGATGAAGGTTGGTAACAGGTACCTCAGCTGTTGGAATCAAAAAGTAATCTTCATTTTCAATCAAAAAGGCATCTTCTTCAAACTTAGGAAGTTGGCCAGTTCCAGTCATGCTCGCTCTGTTGACTAAATAAGGGGGCAATATTTCTGTATAGCCATGCTCATCAACATGGAGGTCTAACATGAAACTCATTAATGCACGTTCTAAACGAGCTCCTAACCCTTTATAAAAGACAAAACGGCTTCCAGTTACTTTACCAGCTCGTTCAAAATCCAGAATACCTAGTTGATCAGCAACATCCCAGTGAGGCTTGGCTTCAAACTCAAACTCACGCACCTTGCCCCACTGTCTAATTTCAATATTATCATCCTCGGTTTCACCAACTGGAACACTTTCATGCGGAATATTTGGAATGCTCAACATCAAAAGCTCTAATGACTCTTCAACCACTCGTAATTCATCATCAAACGTTTTAATCTGGTTACCAACCTCACGCATTTCTTTAATTAAGTGATCGGCATCCTGCTTTTCACGCTTTAAAGAAGCAACCTGCTGGGAAACCTCATTTCGCCGGCTTTTTAACTTTTCTGTTTCCACGATCAATTCGCGTCTTCTTTGGTCGAGTTCTTCAAATTGGTCGAGAGCAGATAAATCTTCTCCACGCTTTTGAAGTTTTGCTTTTACATCTTCAAAATCAGCTCTTAACACTTTAATATCTAGCATAATAACAGCGCTCCTTTTTTATAAAAATATTTTAGATTCGACTTGCTTCACGGGCGCATCCGATTAAAAATAAAAAAACTCCCGCCCCTAATACAGGGACGAGAGTTACTCGCGATACCACCCTGGTTGACAGAAAAAACTGTCCACCTCGAAAAAACGTTAACGGTTTCAACCGAAAGTACTTACTGACCTCATGAGGAGGTGTTCCGCACCTTGCTCGAGGAGGGATTCACAAGCTTCATCCACCGGTTCACACCAACCACCGGCTCTCTAGAGAATGAATCTCCTGTTACTAGTTCCTCTCATTGCTTTAATCTTTATTTAGATTTTGTAATTTTAAATTACTATAATTATAAACCAAATGCAACCCAATTATACCAGATGTTTAGCCTTAGATTCCTTCACCATCTCGACGAAGTACGCCGTAAGGCCATGATTATCCGTCAACTCAGGATGGAAGGAACAGCCTAGAAATTGTCCTTCCCGTGCGGCCACGATGCGGTCATTATGCTTGGACAGAATTTCAACATTCTCTCCCGCCTCAACGATGTGCGGTGCACGAATAAATACTGCTGGGAAGCTTTCAGCAACGTCTTTAATCGCAAGGTCCGCCTCAAAGCTGTCAACTTGGCGTCCAAACGAGTTACGTTCCACCTTAATGTCCATTACACCGATGTGTGACTCGTTATAGCCAACAAGATCTTTGGCTAATAAAATGAGCCCCGCACAGGTTCCGAACATAGGTTTACCTTCTTGAGCAAATTCTTTAAGGGCATCCATAAAATCATATTTGTCAATTAAACGTCGCATTGCTGTACTTTCTCCGCCAGGAAGAATGAGGCCATCCACTTCTTGTAGTTCTTCTTTTCTTTTGATTGCGACGGCCTCTACACCGCATGCTTCTACCGAGCTCATATGTTCACGGACTGCCCCTTGTAGAGCAAGAACGCCGATTCTAATCATCTTACCATCCACGCTCCTGCATGCGTGCTTCAGGTGCTAGTGATGAAATTTCGATCCCTTTCATTGGTGTTCCAAGATCCTTTGAAAGTTCAGCAATTAATTTATAGTCTTGATAATGTGTAGTTGCTTCAACAATCGCTCTAGCAAATTTCGCTGGGTTTTCTGATTTAAAGATACCAGAACCAACAAATACACCGTCCGCTCCTAATTGCATCATTAACGCAGCATCAGCAGGTGTTGCCACACCACCAGCAGCAAAGTTAACAACTGGCAGCTTGCCAATGCGTTTAATTTCTAAGAGGATTTCATATGGTGCACCTAATAGCTTTGCTTCTGTCATAAGCTCGTCCTCATTCATTGCAACAACTTTACGGACTTGAGCATTTACCTTACGGATATGGCGGACTGCTTCAACAATATTACCTGTTCCTGGTTCGCCTTTTGTACGAAGCATAGATGCTCCTTCACCAATCCTGCGGGCAGCCTCACCAAGGTCACGACAGCCGCATACAAACGGTACAGTATAATCTCTTTTATTTAAATGGTATTCTTCATCAGCAGGTGTTAAAACTTCACTCTCATCGATATAGTCAACACCCATTGCTTCAAGAATGCGCGCTTCTACAATATGTCCAATTCTTCCTTTAGCCATTACAGGGATCGTCACAGCACCCATAACTGCTTCAATGATTCTAGGGTCTGCCATTCTTGCTACACCGCCAGCCGCGCGGATATCTGAAGGAACACGCTCTAAAGCCATTACTGCTACTGCTCCTGCTTCTTCAGCAATTTTCGCCTGCTCTGCATTAACAACATCCATGATGACGCCGCCCTTTTGCATTTCAGCCATACCACGTTTTACGAGATCAGTACCTGTTATCATTTCTAAATCCCCCTAATTATTTCTTGTAATATTAAGAAAAATTTTCTCATAGTTTCAGAAATCTTTATTAATTTAGTCGGAATTATTTTAACCCCATAAAAACATTAAAGCAACAAAAAAGGATTCCTGTCAAGACAAGAATCCTTTTCGGTTACATCCTATTATTTCCACCTAGGGCTTCCTACCGTTTGAATTTACTTAAAACCATCCTTTAACAGCAGTAGAAATTCCATGCCAGACATCACCAAAAAAACTACCGATGCCTCTCATCATTAACACAAACCAGTTTGACTTTTCTACATCATTTGCAGCAATCACATCAACCTTGACCTTTTGTTGACCTGCTGCTGTTAAGAACTTAACTTTTCCACCATTTTTTGGTGCAACAGTTAAGTAACCAACCGTTTCACCTTTTTTAATTGGTGCGGTTAGCTCACCGTTTTTATTTAGTTTCTTTTTATCTAGTACAAGGACTGGTTTATAATCTTTTTTTCCGCCATTCTGAATCATCAGATTTATAGCTGATTTCGTATAGATTTTTACTTGATCCTCTTTTCCTTTAACAACAGGAACAGTTTTCTGATCTTTTACTTGATAATGTTTAGGAACAAGCTTTTCCTTCGTATAATTGCTGAAAGCATAATCCAGCATTTTTTTCGTTTCACCAAAGCGTGCCTTATACCCATCGTTTTTGCCGCTAATATCCTTAGCATTTTGAACAACAGTTATAAATCGTTTACCATCACGGCTTGCTGTCCCTGTAAAACAGTAGCCTGCAAAATCAGTGGTACCTGTTTTAAGCCCGTCCATGCCTTGATAACCATAAACCAATGATGGCAGCATCCAGTTCCAGTTTTGCATTTCTATTCTATCTTCTGTTCCTTCTCGGAATACCTTTTTAGGCGTACTAGCCGTTTTTAGAACATCTGGATAATCATTAATGAGATGAAAAGCTAATGTCGCCACGTCATGAGGGGACATAACGTTTTCTTCATCTGCTCCTGTTCCTTCTGGTTGATCACCGTTATAATCTTTATTATTCAAACCGGTGGAGTTTACAAATTTACTATTTTTCAATCCTAATTTTTTTGCCTTGTCATTCATCATTTTCACAAAATTCGTTTCCGTACCGCCAATGACTTCAGCTAGAGCAATGGTTGTCCCATTTGCAGAATAAATAGCCATTGCTTCATATAATTCTCGAACATTATATTTTTCACCAAGGCGTAATGGAACATTAGATAAACCAGTCGGCTGTGAGATTTTATAAACAAGATCACTTACTGTATATTCCTGATCCCATTTCACTTTTCCATGTTTTACAGCATCGAGTAAAAGATACTCAGTCATCATTTTCGTCATACTGGCAATTCCTAATGGACTGTCAGCATTCTTTTCATATAAAATCCTGCCCGTTTCTCCATCAACCAAAATAGCTCCGTCTGCATTCACATTTAATGCTGCGTCTGCCTTCGCTATATCAACACCAGCAAATAGTCCAAAAAACATAATCATTGCCATTGCACTGGCAATACATTTCCGATAAAAATGTTTGTTCACTTTAACGCCCTCCAAGAATTTATACACTTTGGTTATTTTAACATAACTCTATGGCAAATCATAGACGGAGCTATGAACCATCTTATGGCTATTTTTGAAAGCCTCTCAAACATTCCTAGGCCTTTTTTCATAAAAAAACAGAGAAGCCGTGCTTCTCTGTTTTAAATATTATAGCGAGTAATTTGGAGCCTCTTTTGTGATTTGGACATCATGTGGATGACTCTCTCTAAGACCCGCTCCGGTCATTTTAATAAATTGTGCCTTCATCCTTAATTCCTCAAGGTCTTTAGTTCCACAATAGCCCATTCCTGACCTGAGGCCGCCGATCAGCTGATAAATGGTTTCTGCTAACGGCCCTTTATATGGGATCCGTCCTTCAATTCCTTCTGGAACGAACTTTTTATTATCTTCTTGGAAATAGCGGTCTTTAGAACCTTTTTCCATTGCTGCAACGGAACCCATGCCACGATATACTTTAAAACGTCGCCCTTGGAAGATCTCTGTCTCACCTGGACTCTCTGTTACCCCAGCCAATAGACTGCCAAGCATAACAGCATGTCCACCAGCTGCCAGTGCTTTCACGATGTCACCAGAGTATTTGATGCCGCCATCAGCAATAATCGTTTTACCATGCTTGAGCGCTTCTGTTGCACAATCATAAACAGCGGTAATTTGCGGAACACCAACACCTGCTACAACCCTTGTCGTACAAATAGAGCCAGGTCCAATTCCTACTTTTACCACATCTGCTCCTGCCTCAATTAAGGCTTTGGTTCCTTCAGCTGTTGCCACGTTTCCAGCAATAATGGTGAGGTCAGGATACGCAGTTCTGATTTCCTTTACCATATCAAGGACACCTTTTGAATGTCCATGGGCTGTATCGAGGACAATCACATCGACATTCGCTTTTACAAGCATATCCACACGTTTCATTGTGTCGCTTGTTACACCGACCGCAGCTCCGGCTAATAAACGGCCTTGGCTATCCTTAGCGGAGTTTGGAAATTCAATAACCTTTTCGATATCTTTAATTGTTATTAGCCCTTTTAAAACACCCTGCTCATTTACAAGCGGAAGTTTTTCAATTTTGTAGCGCTGCAGAATCTTCTCTGCCTCTTTTAACGTCGTTCCGACTGGGGCTGTGACAAGTTTCTCTTTGGTCATTACGTCAGAAATTTTAAATGAATAATCTAGGTCTGAAATAAAGCGAAGATCCCTATTGGTGATAATACCGATAAGCTTTTGTTCTTCAAAGTTATTTACGATTGGTACTCCGGAAATACGATATTTTCCCATTAAATGCTCCGCGTCAAACACTTGGTGCTCTGGTGTTAGGAAAAATGGATCAGTAATAACCCCGCTTTCCGATCTCTTTACCTTTTCAACCTGCTCCGCTTGCTGATCAATGGTCATATTTTTATGAATGACCCCTAAACCGCCTTGGCGAGCCATTGATATAGCCATTTCTGATTCTGTTACTGTATCCATCCCAGCACTTATGATTGGAATGTTCAGCTTTACACTTGGTGATAATTCCACTTGCATGTTTACATCTCTTGGCAATACCTCAGATTTACCAGGAATTAATAATACATCATCAAACGTTAAACCTTCTTTTGAAAATTTACTTTCCCACATTTTTATGGCCCCCAGGAAAAAAATATTATTTGTAGGTTATCAATTGGATAAAATACTGTCAAGGAATAAGTATTAGTCTGATTCTTCTGAAAAAGGTGATATAGTCTTGGATATTGAATATAAAGATTGGAAAAGCTACTCTTGCTTCTTTTCGGCAGAATACTGCCAGCGCTTTTTAAAAGGTTGTTACCAAAAGCGTCAGATCGAGAATCCTGAACAAAAAAGCTATGAAAATTGTTATGCCTTTCTTTATTATCTTGAACACGGACAAATTTATTATCAACAAGCAGAAAGCTCTCCTCTTATTATAAAACCAATTTTACTTTTTTATGGTCTCGTCCATTTAATTAAAGCATGTATATTAACCATTGATCCTGCTTATCCAGAAACAACGGCGGTTTTAGCACACGGAGTTTCGACAAGGAAAAGGAAGAAGCAGAATTATCACTTCTTTCAAGATGAAGTTAAATTTCAAAAAAATGGGCTTTTCCCCTTCATCTCTGAAAAATTGTTTCACATGAAACAATTGGAAGGGGAGAAAGTCATTATGGAGGAATTACTACAGCTTATACCAGAACTGGATGATTTATTCTTTTTACTTGAAGGGAAAAGGACATTTATTAAGTTACAAACGGATTATAAACAGTTTTTTGTACCTGAAACCGTATTAGATCATTTTCATATGACAGAAAATCGGTTTAAGGAATTTTTGACATCTAAGTTTGAAAAAGGAGTGGAATTTTCAAATGATGGTCTGGCATTTTCGATGAACACAACTTCTCTTTTTGGAAATTCTCCACTTAAATATAATATTGAGAATGAAACCTTTGCATTGCCTCTTAATAAAGAGAATTATTTCAATTTTCCAGAACTATTGGTCCATTATTTATTGCTTTACAATTTAAGTATGATCGCCCGCTATGAAACAGAATGGTGGAGTGAGCTGACCAAAATGATGCCAAATCAGGATTATCCATTCATATGTTCTTTTCTTGATGTCACCATGCAGAAAGGACCCTTTTTGATTTATCAGTATTTGATGGGATAGTAACTATGACCATCCTTATGTTACCGTTTAAGAATTTTTTCCTCTTCTTCGGTAACATAAGGCCCTTTTTGTTACCGTCGATGGCTTTTTTTCAGTTGTATGGGCACAATTATTCTTTTTTGTGACCGGTCCAGGCTTTTTTCCTCTTCCATGGGCACAATTATTCTTTTTTGTAACTGGTCCAGGGTCTTTTCCTCTTCCATGGGCACAATTATCATTTACTAATCACCCATACATAAATCTTCGAAAACACAAAAAGACAACCTTCTCAGGTTGTCTTAGATGTGCCTGGCAACGTCCTACTCTCACAGGGACGCGTGTCCCAACTACCATCGGCGCTGAGAAGCTTAACTTCCGTGTTCGGTATGGGAACGGGTGTGACCTTCTCGCCATTGCTGCCAGACTATTTTGTTGAGGTATCATTCCCTCAAAACTAGATAATGCAGAAGAAGTTTGTAAAACGAGTATGCCTTAAAAATTGGTTAAGTCCTCGAACGATTAGTATCAGTCAGCTCCACATGTTACCACGCTTCCACCTCTGACCTATCAACCTGATCATCTTTCAGGGTTCTTACTAGCTTGCGCTATGGGAAATCTCATCTTGAGGGGGGCTTCATGCTTAGATGCTTTCAGCACTTATCCCGTCCGCACATAGCTACCCAGCGATGCCCTTGGCAGAACAACTGGTACACCAGCGG
>NZ_JAGGQX010000059.1:0-48013 GCF_018613095.1 Bacillus sp. ISL-75 | reverse complement strand
TGTTACGTTGGCTTAGTTTCTTTATTGAAACTAAAAATTTTTGTTTGTTTGCACGATTTTGTTTGTTTAGTTTTCAAAGAACAATTATTAAAGGTAATTTGGAGCGGGTGAAGAGAATCGAACTCTCATCATCAGCTTGGAAGGCTGAGGTTTTACCACTAAACTACACCCGCATAAAATATATTCGACTGGTCGGGAAGACAGGATTCGAACCTGCGACCCCTTGGTCCCAAACCAAGTGCTCTACCAAGCTGAGCTACTTCCCGTTAAAGTGCGCCCTGAGAGATTCGAACTCCCGACCTTTTGATTCGTAGTCAAACACTCTATCCAGCTGAGCTAAGGGCGCATGTATTGAAGTCAACTTTTAAAGTATACCAGACTCGGTATCGTTTGTCAACAATTTATTTGGTGCGGCCGAGAGGACTTGAACCTCCACGGGGTTGCCCCCACTAGGCCCTCAACCTAGCGCGTCTGCCATTCCGCCACGACCGCACGATAATTAGCGACAAAAACAATCATAACATACTAACCAAATTAATTCAAGTAAAACATTTGGTGCGGGTGAAGGGAGTCGAACCCCCACGCCTTGCGGCGCCAGATCCTAAGTCTGGTGCGTCTGCCAATTCCGCCACACCCGCATTTAATATTGATTTACAAAAAAATGGCTGGGCTAGCTGGATTTGAACCAACGCATGTCGCAGTCAAAGTGCGATGCCTTACCGCTTGGCTATAGCCCAATATTGATGTTTATAAAGATTAAGAAACAGGAAATGAATCAATGTCACTCCCCGTCCCAGATGACCCCTACGGGACTCGAACCCGTGTTACCTCCGTGAAAGGGAGGTGTCTTAACCGCTTGACCAAGGGGCCGAAAAATTATATGGCGGAGAAGGAGGGATTTGAACCCTCGCGCCGGTCACCCGACCTACACCCTTAGCAGGGGCGCCTCTTCAGCCTCTTGAGTACTTCCCCATATGGCTCCGCAGGTAGGACTCGAACCTACGACCGATCGGTTAACAGCCGATAGCTCTACCACTGAGCTACTGCGGAATAATATTATTAAAAACCTTAAATCAATTAGGCAATCACCTTATCGACTCTTTACATTATAATGACGTTATAATAGAAAGTCAATATAGTTTTTAGATAAAGATTTTTTCCAAATTCTTACGTCATTCTAAAATTATTTCTTTTATTTTCGTCAACTTTCCTCTACATTTTCCACAAACGTATCTACTTGTATCAATGCTTCTTTTTCGCCTGTAAGATAGCTGACATTTCGAGCATTGATATAGAAGGATTCTTTTGGATGTTCGTTTTACTGGTCTACCGGGTAATTGTGCACAAAATCGCGGTGCTCCTACTTTTTTTAATAATTGCTTAAACTCTTGGTCTCTATGCTGATACCCCTTCCCTTCAAGGTGAAGATGATAATGGCATAGCTCATGTTTAATGATCCCCACTAATTCTTTTACACCTAGCTGCTCGTAATATTTTTTATTTATTTCAATATTATGTGTGCCAAGAAGGTATCTGCCGCCTGTTGACCTTAGTCTTGGATTGAAAGACGCTATGTGTCGAAACTGCTTCCCAAATGATTCAACAGATATCTTTTCAACTAATGATTGAAGTTCTTGTTGTTCCATTTTGGGACCCTCACTTTCTTTGCGAACATGACAACCTATTATAGCATATATTGTATATACCTTTAATAATGATGTACTTTTCGGGAGGTTTTATTATGCCAACTTGGTTGCAAAACCAAATGAAAAGAGCTTTCTATGAGAAGGATCGCTATCAGATCAAGATGCTAAACCAGTGCTGGTTCTTTTACAGAAAAAAACACTTCTCTTAAGTTCATGAGGACAATTTATGCACTTCTCTTCCAATTTTTGTCCTCATGAATACCTCATGAGGACATTTTACACCTTTCTCTTCCTATTTTTGTCCTCATGAACACCTCATGTGGACATTTTAGACCTTTCTCTTCCTATTTTTGTCCTCATGAACATTTATGAGACCTTTCCCTTCACATCTAATAATTATTTCTAAGAGAGTTAATTGATTGGGACAAAAATAAAAAAGAAGACCCACTCGCATTGCGAAATGGTCTTCTATAATGGTGATAACGTTATTACAGGAACTCGTTAATTCCAACTAGTTCGAAGGCGCCAGCATTGTTAACGCAACCCGGCCTTTTTTCATATCAACGGAATCCACCCATACAGTGACTACATCCCCTACTGACACAATATCCAAAGGATGCTTTACAAATCTATTGCTTAGTTTGGAAATATGCACAAGCCCGTCCTGCTTAACGCCGATATCAACAAATGCACCGAAGTCCACAACATTCCGAACCGTACCTTGCAGCTCCATACCTGCTTGTAGATCTTCTAACTTAAGGACATCTTTTTTCAAAAGAGGGCGTGGTAAATCATCGCGCGGATCGCGTTCCGGCCTTACCAAAGCATCAATAATATCCTTTAGGGTTAATTCCCCGATAGCAAGTTCTTCTGAAACAGCTTTTAAATCAATCCCATTAAGAGCAGTTATTAACTCATCCGAACCAAGGTCATCAGTTGTAAATCCTAGACTCGCTAATAATTTCTTCACTTCGTCGTAATTTTCCGGATGAATCCCTGTTCGGTCAAGCGGCTGCTTGCCATCTAATACGCGCAAAAACCCTATCGCCTGCTCATAGGTTTTTGCACCAAGACGAGGTACTTTCTTTAATTGAACCCTGCTCGTAAATTTCCCTTCCTCTTCGCGCTTTTTGACAATATTATTTGCAGCCGTCTTGTTAAGCCCCGCTACATACTGTAAAAGTGATGGAGAAGCAGTATTCACATTTACACCGACCCTGTTAACGGCTGTTTCAACCACAAAATGCAACGATTCTGACAGACGTTTCTGGGAAACATCATGCTGGTATTGACCGACACCAACCGATTTTGGGTCAATTTTCACCAATTCCGCTAATGGATCCTGCAAGCGGCGGGCAATGGAGGCTGCACTTCTTTCTTCTACCTGCAGATTTGGAAACTCTTCTCTAGCAAGTTCAGATGCAGAATATACACTGGCACCGGCTTCATTAACAATCAAATAAAAAATTTCTTCATCCATTTCTTTTAAGATATCTGCGACAAACTGTTCTGTTTCCCTTGAGGCTGTACCATTTCCTATTGCCGCCATTTCAACTTTATACTCGCGGAGGATGTGAATAAACTTTTCGCGCGCTTCTTTGGCTTTGTTAACCGGTGGATGGGGATAGATCACATCTATCTTCAGCACCTTGCCTGTTTCATCTACGACTGCTAATTTACAGCCTGTCCGGTAGGCAGGGTCGACACCTATGACGACTTTGCCTTTCAACGGTGGCTGTAAAAGTAAGTTACGAAGGTTTTCAGAGAATATATGTATGGCTTGCTCTTCACCCTTATCCGTTAATTCATTGCGGATTTCCCGCTCAATGGAAGGCTGAATTAATCTTTTGTAGCTATCTTCCATCGCTTCTAACACAGTGGGTGCTGATGGAGAGTGCTGGATACGGATCCACTTTCTCGATAAATATGACAAGATTAAATCGGCATTCATTCTAATCGAAACTCTTAAAATGTCCTCTTTTTCACCACGATTTAAGGCGAGAATTCGATGCGGAACAATTTTATTTACAGGTTCTTCGTATTCATAATACATTTCGTAGACGTTTTTCTCATCTTTTTCCGCTTCTTTGACCACCGATACAACTGCACCGGATTTAAATGTTTCTTTACGAATCCATTTACGGCTTTCAGCATCATCAGAAACCCATTCCGCAATAATATCTTTCGCACCAGCAATCGCATCCTCAACGGTAAGGACTTCTTTTTCTTCTGATAAAAATTGTTTTGCTTTGTCTTCAACACTTTCTTTTGTAAAAGTCAGAAGCCACTCTGCAAAAGGTTCCAAACCTTTTTCTTTTGCAATCGTCGCTTTTGTCCGTCTTTTTTGTTTATATGGCCTGTATAAGTCTTCAACTTCTTGAAGCTTTTCTGCTTTGGTAATCGCCTGGTTAAGTTCGTCTGTTAATTTTCCTTGTTCGGCAATGATTCGAATAACCTCTTCTTTTCTATGCTCAAGGTTTTGGATATACTGCCAGCGTTCTAAAATATTGCGAATCTGTACTTCATCAAGTGCTCCTGTCATTTCTTTACGATATCGAGCAATAAAAGGAACTGTATTGCCTTCATCTAATAAAGAAATCACACTCTTTACTTGTTTATGAGATATTGTCAGTTCAGCTGCAATTTTCTTTAACAATTGATCATCTTTTACGATTGTATCATTCACAAAACAATCCTCCATTCCTTTTCATTCTATTGTATCAGAATCATTAGTCCGTTTCATTAAAGTGCCTTCCGCTATTTATTCTAAAGGCTGCTTTATACTTGGCTGTTGATTTCCGCTCCAGGGCGCTTCAATCAACATGTGCCAAAATCAACAATGAGCTTTAACATAGCCATTAAAAAAAAATAGGCGAGCATATGAGCTCGCCTAAGCAGAAGTAGAAAATGAGGTCAGGATATGTATGAAAAAACGCTCTTCCTAAAAAGAGCGTGCTTTAAATTAAAATTCGATGAGACCCAGGCTAACCTGCAACGCTTCATCCACTTTTTCCATCATTTCGTCATCGAGATGGGTGATTTTATCGGTTAACCGCTGCTTATCAATTGTACGAATTTGCTCTAACAGAATGACCGAGTCTCGTTCAAATCCGTAGCGCTTCGCATCAATTTCTACATGAGTAGGAAGCTTGGCTTTTTGAATTTGAGCTGTAATCGCTGCAACAATCACTGTGGGACTAAACCGATTCCCGATGTCGTTTTGGATGACAAGTACAGGTCGGACGCCGCCTTGTTCAGAACCAACAACTGGGGATAGGTCCGCGAAATAAACGTCACCACGTTTGACTATCAAAGGATTATCCTCCGCTTACAAGACGTTCAACTGTGTGTTCTGCCTCATATTCTGCTAAAAATGCTTCTGATGCAATTCTAAGATTTATCTTTGCCATTTCCATGTATCCACGTCTCATCGACTCGCGAATTTGTCTCTTTTTTCGTTCGCGTAAATACATTTTTGTTGCTTGGTAGATAAACTCGCTGCGGTTTACATTTTCTTGTTTAACAAAACCATCTAATTCCGTTAAAAGATGTTGCGGTAACTTCACTAAGATTTCCGTAGTTGCGCCTGACTCAGCCACAAACATACACCTCCACCATCACTACACACCATTTTTATCTAACCAGAATTCCTTCTGACGCATAAATTCAACACACTACATGAGTCGACCCAGAGTCTGTTTCATACAGTGAGTTTCACTTATCTATCTGTACCATCTACAATAATAACACTTATCGAACTTATTGCATAGACTATTTATAATACTACTGTATTATAAGCCAATAAAACACTCTTTTATGCACAAATTACCGCAATATCATAAATATGACTGGAAATCTTCATTTAGCCCATTAATCTTCAAGAAGGTAATTTTTTAAATCGACAATTTTCCCACTCTTTTTATAAATGCGCGGAACTCGATTTGCAATGATACATGGAACTTCATAATTAATTGTGTCAAGCTTTTGGGCGATTTCATTAACAGAAATAAACTGTTCCTCGTCCCCGCCGATTAATGTTACGGTGGTCCCAATTGGAACATGATATGGGAGACGAATCATACATTGATCCATACAGATTCGACCGACAATCGGCGACCTCGTTCCCTTAACAAGCACCTCTTGGCCTTGCAGTTTGCGAATCCAGCCGTCTGCATAACCAATCGGGATGGTCCCAATCCACTCTTCTTCACCAGTTTCATACGTTGCCCCATAGCTCACTTTTTCGCCCTTTTGCAACTTCTTTACATGAACAAGTCGTGACCTGAGTGAAAATGCTTCCCGGAGCGGAAAAGGAATTTCACTTTCCATCTCAAGTGAAGGTGTCAGGCCATACATTGCAATGCCAATCCGAACGGCATTAAAATAAGCGCTAGGATATCTTAGTGCAGCAGCACTATTGCTTGAGTGGATATACTTCGGTTGTTCTTTTAGCCCATTGGCCATACTGTCAAATAACGCTAATTGCTGACGAAAATAGGTTTCATCCAGTTCATCAGCCGTAGCAAAGTGTGTATAAATCCCTTCCAATATAAATTGGTCATTTTCGGAGATGATTTGTTCGATTGCAGTTAACTCTGGTAAGCTGCGAACACCAATTCTCCCCATCCCTGTATCTACTTTGATATGAAAAGAAATTCGATCCTCTGTCTTTAGATGTTTTATGGCCTCTTGCAGCCATTCCTTCTGGAAAACGGTAAGGGTAATATAAAATTTCGCTGCCACTTGAACATCTTCAGGCCGTGCAGCACCCAAGACAAGAATAGGAGCAGTAATTCCTTTCTTTCTTAAGGCTATCGCTTCATCCATAAAAGCAACTGCTAAATAGGCTGCACCTGCTTCAAGGGCTGTTTCTGCCACTTGAATATCCCCGTGGCCATATGCATTTGCTTTGACAACTGCGATCATATTCACATCTTGAGGCAAATGCTTTTTGACGGAGGCAACATTGGCAAGAATACAATCTAAATCTATTTCCGCCCATGTATCTCTATAAAAAAAACCTTGCTCTTCCATGTTTCCACTTCCTAATAGCTTTAATTAAATGTCATTCCATTTTATCACAAAAATTATCAAACTGCTGTTTACTATCATTTACAAATAAAAAACAGGCCCTGTAAAGAGCCTGCTAGTATCAATATTTATTTTACTGCTTCACCTTGGACAGATGCTGCAACTTCAATCATTTCTTCCTTCGTTAGGTTTTTCGATGCAATCATGTAATCCACACCATTATGCGACCAAGAGAGGGAGTGTTCCGAAACAGCCCCGATCGTCATACCTAAGTCGACAATATCACCTTCAATATAGGTTGGATTCGCAGACGCTGTTTTTGCTGTTACCTTTTCCTGGACAAGCGTGAACGATTTTTTGCCATCATAGGTGAGGACAACCCTCTTGCCATCTTCTAGCGCCACTTCTTTTTCCTCAATCAATTTTGTCCCTTTAAGTTCTGTAGTTGGATACATAACGGTAAAGGCATCATCGCCGCCATCTGCCATAGCAGGCAAATTAAGCTGCGCACGTGTCATGTTTTTCTTCATATCGAAATCATCCTTGTCAAAGCTGGCATTAAATTTCACTTTGGAAAACTCAACAGTTACAAGGGCATTTCGATCCGGATCCATTACTTTTACCACAGCAGGTGATAAATCACTTTTATTCAACTTGATTTCTTGGAATGGGAGCATTGTATTGTTTTGATAGCGGGTCTTCGTTTCGAATACATAATATTCTTTAGTGGTGGAGAATTTTGCACTTTTATCTGCAACAATATCCTTAATCAGCGATTCATACAAGTAGGCCTGGCTGCTATTTTGCGGCCAATCGCTTTGGAAACGGAAGCTCTTATTTAGAGCAGGGGTAAGAACAAATACGCCTTCGTTATTCCTTAATATCATCTGACTTTGGTCTTTTTGAGCATTTTTCAAATTCACGCGATAAAAGGTAGGATCTTTATGCCAAATTTCAACCTTATAAATTTGTGAATTAGATCCCATTTTCAACGTCATTTTTGCATTCACCTTATAGCCGCTTAAGTCATCTAGTTTCCCCGTTAGCTCTTTTACCACATCACCTTGTGATTTAGAACCGCAGGCCGCTAGTACAAAAATGACCATGAGCCCCGTGATTAGCAGCAATAGCTTTTTCCTCATTCCTTCAACCCCTTCTTGTCTCATTTCATATGATTATAGAGAAGAGAAAGGCAGGGGTCAGGCAATGGAGTTTGCTTAATGACCATGGCTGACCTTGTCTCTCCTGTTTCCCTATGAATATATGAGACAACCTAAAGGAATATGATAAGGAGTTGCCAAGCTATTTATTTTTATAAAAATTTATATGCACTAAATTTCTTCAATAATTACATGCGCTACGGCGTAATCTCTACTATGTGAAATAGATAAATGGGCATGCCTCTCTGGCTTTGCAAAAAAGGGTTTTCCAGATCTATCATTTTCAATTTCAATATCTAAAAATGATAACTCTTCACCAATACCTGTGCCATTCGCTTTAGAATACGCTTCTTTCGCCGCAAAGCGCCCTGCTAAAAATTCTACTTTTCTGACAGCCGATAAACCTTCAAATTTTAGCCGCTCATTCGGAGTTAACACGCGGTCCACAATTTTCTTTTGTCGATTGAGGATGTCCTCAATCCTTGAAAGTTCAATAATATCGATCCCAATCCCTTTAATCATCGTTCATCTTCCTTCTATTTGATATACAATGAGCATAAGTAATAGTGTACGAGGACGGAAATTAGTTATTTATAGTTAATGTGAAACTCAGGAGGTTTTTATCATGTTTACGAGAACGGAAAGTTTTCGCGATTTTATCCGCCTTTATCCAATTGTTTCTATTATTATTACCATTCATGTAGGATTATATCTTTTAACGAGTATAACCATCTTCCCTAACTCTTGGTTCTTTGAAAATCTTTCTGGAGTTAATCTTTATATTAAGGAAGGGGAATATTGGCGGCTGATTACACCGACCTTTATTCATAGTGGTTTTTCACACATGCTGTTTAATAGCTTTTCCCTTGTGCTATTTGGACCGGCACTGGAGCGCATGCTTGGAAGCGGCAGATTTTTATTTGTCTATCTGCTGTCAGGTTTTATTGCAAATGTCGCCACACTGCTGCTCCAGCCGCTCACCTATACCCACGTTGGTTCAAGTGGAGCGATATTTGGTTTGTTTGGTTATTACCTTGCGGTTATTATGTTTCGGAAACATATGCTTTCCAAGCAAAACTCGCAAATAATCCTTACTCTTTGTGTTGTCAGTCTCATTATGACATTCTTACAGCCGAATATTAATATTACCGCCCATCTTTTTGGATTACTTGGTGGTTTTTTAATGGGGGCGATTCCTTATTTCAATAAAAAAGATTTATCCGATTCGATTCGAGGCACCGCGAACTGGGCCAGCAGTAAGAAGAGCAGCATCTCCTATCAATCTCCATTGAAGGTGATCATTTGGGCGTCGATTATTATCATTGCTATTCTCGGATTACTAGCCCAATAAGAAAAGCGCAAGCGCCCTGTTCAGCGGCGTATGGCCTGGAGCGCTCCAACTGAGATAAAGGAAACACGAAGAGCCGAAGGCGATTCGATGTTGACTTATCGTAGGGCGGAGAGCGAAGGACACTAGCCGCTAGGGCGCTGGAGCTGGACAATTTTCAAAGTCGAAATTTATACTTTCTTATCTTGAAATAACAGGGATTTGCAGTCGAAACTACCTTTCACTGCAAATCCTTTTTTCTTTGCCGCTAGAATACCAATCATAAATTTTCTTTAGATCGCCCTTTTCCATATCAACGACAGTGCCGCCTGCATCACCAACGCCCGATTTCACAAAGGCTTCGAATGTTCCTAGTTCTTGTTTCTGCTGAAAATAACTTTCTCTTATTTCCAAGCTTTGAATCTTATTTTTCTTCATTATAACCATCGTTCGAATCAACATTAACGTTCGGTATCTTAGCGTTAGCTGCTGTTCAGCAAGAGTCCAACCAGCTGCCTTATATTTTAAAACAGCCCCAAGCGTCATCGCACCAAGCAGAATGATGGAAAGAAGGCCCCAAGTCTTCAAAAATAGTAGCGACACAATCACGATCGGAATAGCAATGTACCAGTGCCTGAATATATAGCGCCACATCGACCGTTTCGGTAGTAGGGTAAAGGTGGTCGGGACAAGGTAATCTGTAATGGCCGGTTCAAGGATGGAAGCGATCTGATCTAGCTTGACGATCGGCAAAAGGGTCACTTTAGAACCTTCATGATTGGCCGATGACCCGCCAGCACTTTCCGCATATACGGTCGCATAACCGAGGGGTTGTCTGACCATATTTTCACTGATGCGAATCGCTTGGATCCGCTTCAACGGAATTGTTATTTGTCTTCTCTCCAACAGGCCCTGAGTAATAACTAAATCATTGTCTTTTTTGATCACAGTAAAATTAGCATACTTTAGCATCGTACCAATGAGAGCGATTACCCATGCCAGGAAAAATCCAATAACCACAAGGATAATAAGCAGGATCAGATTAGGGGCCGTCCATTTTTCAATACCGCTGGCTAATCTTCGAAAGGGAATCAGGTCATCCACTTGACTTAATAACGCAAGGACAGCTGAGATGACCACCCCAACACCACCTGAGGTTAGGGAAAGTATTAATAATTGTCCGGTGGAAATTTTATAAACGGATTGACCCTCAGGTAGATCTTTTCCTTCGATTGCCCCGCTCCCTTTAGCTGCTGCCGTAAATTCCTGGATTACCAGAGCCTCCTCTTTCGATATCCCAGAAAGGACGGCTTCCGCTTCTTCTGATCCCATTCCGCCAGCTGTTTCAATTTGGAGTTTTACCAACCCGAACAATCGTTGTAAAATACCTTCGGAAAGATCGATACTTTGAATTCGCTCATATGGAATGTATCTTTTCTTTTGAATGAAAATCCCATCTTTAATCCGGAGTTCATCCTGTTCCAATTGGTATGTATACCGTAACCATGAGAGGAGACTGCTAATAAAAATAATAATAATCGCTATTAAGGACACACCCAAGGTGAAGAGTAACGGGCGACCACTATCACGAGTAACCGAAAATGTAAAAGCAGCAATTGGAAAAATAAAGTTTTTTATTCTTTTACCCATATATCCCAAAATGGCTATGGGATGAAGTCGTTTTGGTTTAGACATCATCTTCAGCAACCCTTGCTAGTTTCGATATATTGAGCCTTAATTGTTCTGCTTCTGTTTCTTCCAAAGCAGGAATTGGATGGGCTGTAGCCGCCGTATGAACAATCACTGATGCTAATTTGTACTTCCTTAGGATAGGTCCTTGGACGGTATCTACATGCTGGACGCGAACCATTGGAATTAAGGTACGACTTCGGATAAAGAAACCCTCCTGCAGCTCTATTTCTTCCTCACGAACTTCATATCTCCACCATTTCCATCTGAGTGCAGGAAATAGAAAAATATGTAAAAATGTAAAAATAACTCCTAATATGATGAGGGTAAGCGAAATCCAGAAGGGACCATCGAAAATATATAATAGTATAACAATAACAGCTGTGATCGACCATTCTATGACAACCTTGATTACTGCAGAGATTCTCCATACCTTTAAGGCCTTTTCCGAAAGTCGATTTTGCGGTTCAACCATTCATCTCTCCCCCTACTTCACAATCTCAAAATCAGTTTAAGTATACATGGTTGGGGAGTACGGCACTACTACTTATTCGATAATAAAACTGGACTGGTCGATCCACGTAACTCCTTCACACTCTTGCAAATCCTTTACCAGCTCAAAAAGCGCCGTATCTTTTTGCTTCGCTTCAATCATACAGTGGATCTCTGGAACAGTTCCCTTAACTTGATTTAAAAACCGAAGAAACATTTGCGGGTCAATTGTGTCCGCATGGGCTCTAAAATCCTTTTCGGAGCGCGGACTGGATATATGTATCTTTATTGGCAGAGGAGACTGTGCCCAAGTCGCAACAATCCGCTCCCAATCAGCCGTCCAGTCTTCCTCTTCATGATTAGCAAGATGATGATGATAATCAAACACCATCGGCAGACCCAACTTTTCACAAAGGTATAGTGTCTCCTTTATTGTAAATGTCGTATCATCATTTTCGAGCATAATCATTTTTTGGATTGGAGGGGGAACATAGGCCCAATTATGAATAAAGTATTCCAGGGCTTTCTCCTTATCGTTATACCCTCCACCGACATGAAGTACACAACGGTGTTCCGTATCTATTTCCATTCCTTTTAGGAGTCTTTCATGCATGGCAAGCGTCTTTAAGGAATTAATCAAAATATCCTTATTCGGTGAATTAAGCACCACAAAATGATCTGGATGGAAGTCAATCCTAGAAGGGTGCTCTTTTATATAATTGGCTAGTTTTTTGAGTGGTTCTTTCAATGGTTTGATGTAGTCCCAGTCCAGTAATTCCTCATGATTAGCCAGGGGAATGAGCCGCGAGCTTAGCCTGAAAAAATGAATTTGGTTGCCCTCATTGTGTTTTAATAACCGCAAGCAATTTTCTAAGTTCGATATAGCGATTCTCTCTAATTTCCGAATCGCTGCGTCCCGGTCTTTTATTTTTTCAAATTGAGCAAATGTCATCGTTTGTGATGGCGATGCGTTCTGGAGTTCTACGCTCATTGCTACATATCCAAGTTTGACAATCATTTTGTCCACTCCTACTTAATTCTGTTCCATTTTTTGAAATTTAAATAAAGATATAGTGTTATTCTCACCCATCGATCCTTTTCAACTACAAAATATTTTCCATCGATATGGGAACTCTAAAAAAAAGTTTGTGGAGTGAATACAATGGGCATTTTCTCAAAAACAAAAAAACAACAAGAATCTCAAAGCACTTACACCCATGAACAAGTTTTCTTAGGAGAAAATTTTGACGTTCGGATGAAGTGGATAAGGAATGCCTTCCAGCAATGTTCTGATATTGCGTTTCATGAATTAACGGCTAGTCAAACACGTTGTGGAATTGTTTATTTAAATGGGATGGTCGATCAACAGTTATTCGATGAACAAGTATTAACCTATTTGGTATCTGAGGATTTTGCTTCCTCGCATAAAGAATTTATCCATAAAATACTTGAATTAAACCTGGTAAGTTCGATGTCAAGCAGTGTTCTCACTGATATGCAGCAAGCAGTTCATCTCGTACTCGATGGCTATATTTTTATTTTTTTCGATGGGGATCCTCGAATGCTCGCCTTTTCGCTAACTAGCTTCGAGAAGAGAGCGATTAGTGAACCTGCCAACGAGAATGTGATCAGGGGTCCCAGAGAAGCTTTCGTTGAGGATATTCATACGAACATTACCATGGTTCGCAGAAAAATTAAGTCGCCCTCATTGAAAATGGAGCAACTATTAATCGGTAAATATACGAAAACAAAAGTTTTCATTGGCTTTCTCGACGGGATTTGCAAAACAGAACTAATTAAAGAAGTAAAACAGCGTTTAGGTGGTATACAGATGGACGGAGTGTTAGGAAGCAGCTATTTGGAAGAGTGTATTGATGATTTTCCTTTATCACCATTTCCTCAAGCCCAAAAAACAGAAAGACCTGATGTCGTTGCTGCAGCCTTGCTTGAAGGAAGAGTGGTTATTTTTGTGGATGGGTCACCGATCCCACTTATTGTACCTGTGAATTTTTTTATGTTCCTTCAATCAGCAGAAGATTATTACCAGCGTTATATTTCCAGCAGTTTTGTTCGTTTGCTTCGGTATATATTTTTACTCTTTTCTCTGCTTTTCCCATCATTCTATATTGCAATCACCACCTTTCACCCGATCATGATTCCGGCCGATTTATTATTAAGTATTGCCGCCGCTAGGGATAATGTTCCCTTCCCTGCAATCGTCGAAGCATTCATTATGGAGATTGCATTTGAGGCCTTACGTGAGGCAGGAATCCGTACACCAAAAGCCATTGGTCAATCGATTAGTATTCTAGGTGCTATAGTCATTGGCCAAGCAGCGGTACAAGCAGGGATTGTTTCTGCACCAATGGTGATCATTGTCTCGCTAACAGGAATAGCATCATTTATTATTCCACATTTTGATTTGGGGTTCACCATTCGTCTGCTTCGCTTTCCAATCATGATTTTATCCGGGACCTTCGGAATATTTGGGTTAATGATTGGCTGCCTGCTTATCTATATTCATATGATCCACCTAAGTTCATTCGGAATGCCTTATCTCACTCCTGCTGCGCCATTACGGGGAAGTGATTTAAAGGATACATTTATTCGTGCTCCTAGATGGTTGATGAATCATCGTCCTTCTTTTGTTGGGACATCAGATTCAGTACGGTTAAATATAAAAAAGTCAGTGGATGAGGATGATGAAGATTGAAGAGTATCCTAACATGGTCCATGGTGATATGCACTTTATTTTTAACAGGGTGCTGGTCCCAAGTGGAAATTAATGACCGTGCATTTGTTTCAACAATCCTCGTTGATAAAGCCAAAAACGGGCAAATCGAATTAACCTTAACCTTTCCGCTTCCAAATCGACTTGTTTCGAGTTTAACAGCGGGACGAAGTTCACCTGGTAATCCATATGCAGCATTGACTTATAAAGGGGTCAATATTTCAGAAGCTTTTCATAAAGCGCAGGTAGATTTGCCAAGGAGAATTAGTTTTGGTCAGGCCAAGGTCTTAGTAATAGGAGACAAAATGGCAAAAGAAGGGATAGTAAAAATTCTTGAATTTATTATTCGGGAACCAAGTTTGAATCTGAATATAAGTATGTATGTAGCCCCTAAAAAGGCACAGGATATCCTTCCTATGGTTCCTGACTTTGAAAATTCCCAAACGAGAATCCTTTTAGGATTTGCCAAAAATGAGATTGCACTAAGAGTCACTCCGAAGGACTTTCTCGAAACAAATAATGGGAATATGATTGTCAGCCGTTTAAAGGTGGAGAAACGGAAAATGCTCAGTGAAAAAGGGAAAGAGGCTGTTAGGGTTGGTACAGATGGCATGGCCTTATTCGATCAATACAAAATGGTAGGAAAATTGTCTAGTTATGAAGGTCGAGGAGCGTTATGGTTTCGTGAAGCTATTAAAAATTTTTTGGTTACGATTAAATCTCCGACAGATAAAAAAAATATAAGCTTAATCGTGAGGCAAACAAAGACAAAAATCCGCCCATCTAAACAGGATCCTTTCACATTCGATGTTTATGTAAATGTGGAGGATGATGTATCCGAATCCAACTCAGCGGTTGATTTGAAGAAAGATAAAAATTTGAAACAATTGCAGATTATTGCCCAAACTGATATTAAAAACAGGATCGAAGCTGCCTTTCAATCCACTAAAAGGACTGGTGCGGATGCTTTTCAACTCGGTGAATATTTATCATGGTATAAACCAAAAATATGGAAAAGTGTAAAATCGGATTGGCAAACGGTTTATCGAGACAAGGTAAAGCTAAATATCCATATTGATTTAAATATAGAACACGTTGGTACGGAAGGTAATCCATTTTGGACAAAGGAACTAAACCCATGATTATGATTATCTTATTCTTTTTGTTTATTTTATTTTACGAGTTAAACTTCCTAAGGAAAAAAAAACGAAAACAACGAACCTATTGGATTGTCTTGACTGTTATGAGCGTGTCCTTTCTTTACTGTCTTTCAGTGACCCTTTTTAAGGATTTTCCTAGCACCAATATCTTGATTCAATTCCTATTCAAACCAATACAAGACAGAATCATAGGATAGGTGGATCACTTTGAAAACTAATAAAATTACACCTAATCAAATTACACTCTTTTTAATCCTTTATTTTTTCTCGACATTTGTCGGATTTTTCTCCGTCCAACTCATCGAAAAAGCACAATACGATTCCGTACTCGTCATTTGTATTAGTGGTTTTGTTGGATGTATTTATGCCTATTTAACGGTAAAACTAGCTAATCGACGGCCCAAAGAATTTATTGTTCATTACGGAAAGGAGATCTTCCCCTACTGGATTCATTTTTTCCTTATGGGATTCATTTTCTTATTCTGCTTGCATGGCTGTTCCATTCTTTTAAGGGAATACGATGACTTTCTCATTCTGGTCTATCTACCAGGTACACCAGGATGGGCAGTTGGGACGCTGTTTGGAATTGTTATCGCGATAACCGCTCGATTAGGCGTCGTCGCCATATTTAGAGCAGCCCAAGGTTTATTTTTTATCATATTATTCTCTCTTCTATTCAACAACATTTTTATTGGAAAAGAGTTAAAATTTGATCGCTGGATGGCGTTTGTGACCAATCATACTTTCCCTGGTATCTTGAAAGGGAGTTATTTTACCTCTCCTTTTCTAGCAGAACTGGTGTTATTTGTTTTTATCTTTCCATTCTTTACGGAAAAAAACAAAACACTAAAATCGATGGTATGGGGGATTATTTTTGCCTGTATCTTGATCACGACACAAATGGTATCAATGTTGCTTTTATTTGGTCCAAGTTTAATCTCTCATTTATCCTTTCCCATGTTGGAAATGGTCCGCTTTATCCATATCGGTGAATTAATTGAAAACTTAGATCCTCTACTAATAGCCGTTTGGTCTACCACGGTTTATTTAAAAATTAGTTTTTTCCTATACCTTTCTTCTTTTATTTTAGCTCAATTATTTAGCTTAAAGGATCACCGTCCCTTTACCTTCTCATTAGCCGCTATTATGGTGGCGATGTCGATCCGTATTGCTAAGAATGCAGCCGATCTTAGTTTTTTCTTTGAAACCACCTGGGCAACCTATGCCTATTTTATAGAGTCCATCCCTATTCTTTATTTGCTTATGGACACCGTAAGGCAATTTTGGAAGAAGAGGGCAAGCAAAAAGGCAGAGAATTAGCAAACAAGAAGAGCATGGACAAGGTGTCCATGCTCTTCATTATCTAGCGAATTATTTTATTGATGATTAAAGCTTCTTGGCTTTGATGTTGACTTACCGCCACCGCCAGTTCTTTTTTCACCACTGCGCGGCTTTGTTGGTGCTTTTTTTCTGTTACGGTCCCCGCCGTATGAACCTGAACCTCTAGAATCATCTCTTCTTCTACGGTCACGATCTTGGGGTTTTCTTTCTCGTCTTTGTGGAAGCTGTTCTTCTGTCAGCTTAACCGGTGTTGTATCCGGTTCTTTTGTTAACATTTTCAACACAGCTGCGACAACAGTTGCTGCATCATTTTCTTCCAACAATTCTTGAGCTGCTGCCTTATAATAATGTAAGTTGTTCGATTCAATCGTTGCAACGATCTTTTCTACAACTGCTTTTTGTTGACCTTCTAAAGCTTCATCAAGCGTAGGAGCTTTCATTTTTTCCATCTTGCTTCTAGTAGTTCTTTCCACGACAGCAAGATATGATTTTTCACGTGGTGTAATAAATGTTAAAGCTACACCCTTTTTACCGGCACGACCTGTACGTCCAATACGGTGAACGTAGCTCTCAGGATCTTGAGGGATATCAAAATTGTATACGTGAGTTACTCCGGTGATATCAAGTCCCCTCGCTGCTACGTCTGTTGCTACAAGCACATCAATTGTTCCTTCTTTAAATTTACGAAGAACTGACATACGCTTTGCCTGAGTTAAATCGCCGTGGATACCCTCTGCGGTATAACCCCTTAAAGTTAAGGCTTCTGATAATTCATCGACCCGGCGCTTCGTACGACCAAAAACAATCGCAAGTTCAGGGGATTGAATATCAAGAAGTCGTGTTAATACATCAAACTTATTTCTTTCCACTACTTCAAGGTAATACTGTTCAATTGAAGGAACGGTCATTTCTTTCGTTTTGACACGAATAATTTGCGGATCCTTCATGAACTTTTCTGCCATTCTTTGAATCGGTCCTGGCATGGTTGCAGAGAAAAGCAATGTTTGGCGATCTGATGGTGTTGAAGCAAGAATTGATTCAATATCTTCAATGAATCCCATGTTTAACATTTCATCTGCTTCATCAAGAATCACTGTGTTAACAGTTTCGAGGCGCATCGTTTTTCTGTTGATATGATCTAATACACGGCCTGGAGTACCAACAATGATATGTGGTGCTTTCTTTAATGAGCGAATTTGGCGGCTGATATCCTGCCCGCCATATATTGGCAGTACGCGAACTCTTTTGCCTGAACCTAGTTTATATAGTTCTTCTGATACTTGAATTGCAAGTTCACGAGTTGGCGCAATAATGATACCCTGGATTGCATCCGCACTAATATCAACTTTTTCAATCAATGGAATCCCAAATGCAGCTGTTTTACCTGTTCCTGTTTGAGCCTGGCCGATCAAATCAATACCTTTTAGCCCCAATGGAATAGTTTCTGACTGAATTGGTGTTGCCTCCTCAAAACCCATTTTGAGGACGGATTGTAACGTGGCCTGACTTAGACCTAATTCTTCAAACTTTGTCAATGTTTTCATTCTCCTTCATCTATGTGAAAATATTTTTTAAGTGCTGAATATTTTCGCCTGATACTCAGAAAAGCGGAAGCGCCTGCTCTTAGAGGCGAAAAGCGCTTGAGGGCCCAAGTGAAGTCCTATTTTGAATTAATAAAAATGCTATAGGTTATCTTTCATCTTTGATCAAGTAGGTTTAAAGTTCATCACGGATAAAATAAATTTTAATTTTATCACATGATGGCAGTGGATTTTTATACTTCATCTTAGGCAGGACCGAAACGGCTCGGTTCCCTTGGCGCTTGAGCGGACACGCATCAAAATGCCGTAAATAGGTAACATCTTTATTTTACCAAAAAAAAACATGCTCCCTCAAGGAGTATGCCCTTTAATAATCGTTCTTTAGACACGTTGATGAATATCATACCACTGTTGCTAGTATTTTGCAATAAAGACAAGTTTGTTACAGGTTCAAACCGATCCTATTACTTCATCAAATTGTCCAATACTCGATAAGAAGGGCAACTTCTCCACACAAGGGGGGTCTCAGTTATTTTTCTTTTATCAAGCTTAAATCATTCATTAATTCGTCAGTTTTAATTTCTTTTATTTTTTTTGCAAAGCCGTTACGATTTCCTCTAATTTCATACCTCTTGATGCTTTGACAAGGATTAAGGTGTTTTTATTTACATGTCGCTTTAATTCTTGAATAAGTGATGCTTTTTCTGTAAAAGCAAACACTCTTTCTTCTCCCAAAACAGTTCTGGCTGAGTTTGCAATATGCCCCCCTAAGTTTCCATAGGTGAACAGAAGATCGACTTTATCACGGTTTAAAGCAGTTCCAATTTGCTGATGATACTGTTCTTGCTCTGGACCAAGCTCTAACATGTCCCCTAAGACAAGGATTTTTCGATCATACCCCTTAAGATTGGAAACTAATTCGATCGCCGCCATCATAGAAGTGGGACTTGCATTATAAGCATCGTTAATTATTTTTTCGCCTTGATCCCCTTCTACTAACTCCATTCGCATATTCGTTAACTTAATACCAGCTAACCCCTCATTCATTTTTTCGAAAGGGATTGAAAAATAGTTAGCAATCAACATCGAGGCAAGTGCATTTAAAATATTATGCGTTCCTAATACTGGAAGTTCGAAAGTAGTCTTTGAAACGTTGATGTTGAAACGATTCCCATTCTCTAACTGAGTAATATCAGTTGGATATAGATCATTCGTTTCATTTCTGCCGAATGTTTTAACCTGTACATTGCCTTTATGTTGTTGAATTCGTTCCATCAGCAGTGGTTCATCACCATGGAGGACAGCTAGCCCCCCTTCTCTTAGCCCTTGGAGGATTTCAAGTTTCGCTTCCGCGATTCCCTCCCTTGAACCGAGGTCGAGAAGATGTGATTCACCAATATTGGTAATCACTACAGCATCCGGGCAGGCAAGCTTCGTTAGGAATTCAATCTCCCCCCTGCCGCTCATTCCCATTTCAAGGACGGCAATTTCAGTGTCTTCATGTAATCCTAAAACCGTTAATGGAAGACCAATATGATTATTATAATTTCCTTCTGTCTTTTGAACCTTATAATTGGTGGCAAGAATGCCGGCAGTCATATCCTTTGTCGTCGTTTTCCCATTACTTCCAGTGATACCGACCACTTTTACGTCTAATTGTTGCCGGTAACTTCTTGCCAATTCCTGTAAGGCCAAGAGGCAATTATCGACAATCAAAATGGGTAAATGGGTGGGCGGGTTCGGGACATCCTTTTGCCAAAGGGCCGCAGCTGCTCCTTTACTGATGGATTCTTCGACATATTTATGTCCGTCTGAAACCTCTCCTTTAAAAGGAATAAACAGGTTACCATTTTCAATCTTACGGGAATCAATGGAAACACCCGTGATTATCGTTTCTGTAAACGGACTCATATCATTTTGAGCAGAAACCATTTCAGAAATCTGTTTTAACGATCGTTTTATCATTGAAATCCTCCTTTTTATTTATTTCTTTGAACTTTGTTTACTGTCTAGCTACAGCGCCCAGCGGCTATTAAACGGGCGCTTTCGCTTTTCTCATAGAAATGGACACGGCAGCTACAGCCGTGTCTCCGTTTTTTAGAAAGTAAACTTTATCTGTTGTTTCTCTGCATGTCTTTCTTTCGCCAGACTTACAAGCCGCTCAATCAATTGTGGGTACTCTAAGCCTGTGTGCTTCCACAAGAGCGGGAACATACTGAATGGGGTGAAGCCAGGCATCGTATTTACCTCATTAATTAGCGCTCTTCCATCTTTTGTTAAGAAGAAATCGGCACGGACTAAACCAGAACAATCTAAAGATTTAAAAGCTTGGATTGCCATTTGTTTAATTTGTTGTGATTCTTCGTCTGTTATGTCTGCAGGGATGATCAGCGCTGTATCCCCGCTTTCATATTTCGCTTTATAATCATAGAAATCCTTTTTCGGAACAATTTCACCGGCAACCGAACATTCAGGCTCATCATTCCCAAGAACCGCCACCTCGATTTCACGAGCAACGACGCCTTCTTCAATGATGACTTTTCGGTCAAATTGAAAAGCCTCGGCAAAGGCGGTTTCTAATTCCGCACGATTTTTACATTTGCTGATTCCGACACTGGAACCAAGGTTTGCGGGCTTTACAAAGCAAGGATAGCCAAGTTCTGTTTCGACCTTGCTATAAGCCTCTGCCTTTGCTTTCTCCCATTCACTTTTAATAAAGGCAACATAGTTTACTTGAGCAAGCCCTGCCTGTGCAAATACATTTTTCATCATAACCTTATCCATTCCTGCCGCTGAAGCTAGAACTCCATTGCCGACGTATGGCAGGTTTAATAGTTCTAATAATCCTTGTACGGTTCCATCTTCCCCGTTTGGTCCGTGCAGCAACGGAAAGATGACATCAAGTGTTTCCTGCTTCTCAGCTTGGAAAAGTGCGGGCGCGAGCGATAAAGGCGATAATTGATTCCCCTCTGCAAATTCAAGCGCCTTCACGTTTTCAACCGGCTCACTTAACTGCGGTCCTTTAATCCATTTTCCTTCTGTATTTATGTAAATAGGATGAATTTCAAATTTTTCAAGGTCTAACGCTCGAATGACAGCCAGTGCTGTCTGCAGAGACACCTGGTGTTCGGCTGATTTTCCTCCATATAATAAACCTAATTTTGTTTTCATACGAAAACCTCCATTTTCTCATTCACGGTTATATTTTAACACTTATTTTAAAAAGAAAGGAAATGTAGTCCACCAATTTTTTATATGTTTTTTCCTATTGAATATTTTATGATGGCCATAGCTTGCTTAAAAACTAGCGCTGGTTAAATTGTCAATTTTCTCATTCTCGATTATCCTAATATTTCATGTATAATTATTTTAAAACGTTAATCTGGAGGCACATAATGACGGGATCCCTTTTATCCATATTATTATTAGGCTTTTTGCTGGGAATTAAGCATGCAATCGAGCCTGATCATGTTATTGCAGTTTCAACCATCGCAAGTGAATCAAAAAATTTAAAGCGCTCAATCTTTGCCGGTGTCTACTGGGGTATCGGGCACACGGCTACACTTTTCATTGTCGGAATGTTTTTGATTTTAGCCAAAAACACAATTACAGATACGGTCGCCCTGAGTCTTGAGTTTATCGTGGGAATTATGCTAGTTAGTCTCGGCTTAAATAGTATTGTAGCGTTTATGAAACATCGCCATCATCACCCACACACCGACGGTAGCCAGACCATTGAAAAAAAAGGCCGTACCCATTATAAATCCTTTTTCATCGGGCTCATTCACGGGCTTGCTGGCAGTGCGGCAATGGTTCTACTAACAATGAGTACTGTTTCGACCGCGTGGCAAGGTGCTTTATACATACTTATTTTCGGTTGCGGCACCGTTGTTGGTATGCTCAGCTTTTCAACTGTTATTGGTATCCCCTTTGTTTTGACATCCGGTAAACAGTTGAATAGGTATTTGAATCATCTCGCAGGCATTATCAGCATATTATTCGGAATTTATTATATGTATAACTTAGGCGTGAACGAAGGATTATTCAGCCTTTGGTTTTCATAAGAAAAGCGGAAGTGTCATAAAAAACAGTCCCACCCATATGGAGTGGGACTTTTTTATCAAGCCAAATGATCTAGACGACATTTAATTTCCATTCTTTTGTCTTCTTGTCAAAAATAATTTTCGCGTGATATGGTTTAGATGATATTTGATCATATTCCTCCACCATGTCATCCATATTGGCGAAATCACCAATTACCCAGATGGGAATTTCAATTTTCCCCCGCTGGTGATCTGCAGCTCGTAATGATATGCAAATTCCTTCTTTAATGAAGGGTGTTAATGAAAGCAGGATTTCTTTATTCACCTGAGGATACGTTCTTTTCTTTCGAAATCCTAGGATCGATTTTTCTATCTTAAGATCTCCTAATTTTACGGCCACTACTTCGCTAAGTACATGAAAAAAATCTTTGAAGCTGCGGTAATAAGTTTTGTTATACCAGCCATCATCTTGTGCTAAATAAACAAAACGGTTCCCTAATTTGTTATAAAAAGGCAATTTCAAATGATGCTTTTGATGACCTAAGTACAATAATTCAGCGATTTCCTGTCCCGTCAGTTCATTCAACACATCTTCCTCAATAAAATCAATCCAGCAAAAGTTTTCGTAACTATAAACATTGTCCGCCGCTAACTTTTTAATTCTTTCTTCAGGGCAATATTCGAGTTGTGTATGCATATTAAAATCAGCATCATCAAAGCGGTGCTTTAGTAAAAGCAAGTGATTTAATGAACCTGAAAAAGCAGCAGCGAATTCAGCAAATTCGATACCGGAAGACATTACATACTGGTCTGTTTGGTTCAAATGGACATAGATGAGATCCTGTATGTCTTGATGATGCTTCTTCAAAGCAAAACTCCTCCGATCAACACATGAAATGATTTAGTCAATACTTCCTTATTTTATCAAATAATAGTCCAAATAGCTTATTTCAATTCTTTTACAAATAATAAGTTTGATTAACACATACTAGATTTATGCCTATTGATTATTATTTGTTAACTTTCCTTTTTCATCTATATTTCTTTATCAAATTAGAATCTATGCATTAGCAAGATAAGGAGCTGGTCTATCACATATGATTAAAGATATGACTCAAGATGAATTAAGTCTTTATATTATTAAAACCTTAAAAGAAAATAAAAAAACTGAATTCGAAAAAATACTCGAAGAACTCCAGCCCTATGATATAGCGAAGATATATGAAGATCTACCTGAAAAACACAAAGGACGATTTCTCCTGTTTTTAAAATTTGATATTCTAGCTGATCTAATGGAAGAGCTTGATAAAGAAGACCAGCTCGGTTTATTAAATATTTTAGGAATTGAAAAATCAAGTAAGGTCCTTGATTTAATGGATAATGATGATTTGGCGTTATTGCTGCATGAATTATCACCAGAGAAAAAGGATTCCCTCTTATCTGGGATGAAAGCAGAGGAGTCTAATGCCGTCCAAGATATCATGAAATATCCTCCGGAAACAGCCGGAAGAATCATGACCAACCGATTTGTTTGGATCCGAAGCTATTTTACGGTTCGAGAAGCAGTTGATAAGTTTAAAGTATTCGCAGAATTTGCCGAGTCTATTAACTATTTATATGTGATTGATGAAGAGCGAAAACTTGTCGGCGTAGTTTCTTATCGTGATTTACTATTAGCAGAGCCAGACGAAAAGATACGAACGATTATGTATGAAAGGATTATTTCCGTTACGGTGGCAACAGACCAAGAGGTTGTGGCGCAAATCGTGGAGCGGTATGATTTCCTAGCCATCCCGGTTGTGGATGAGAATAATGTCCTCGTTGGGATTGTCACGGTCGATGACATTATCGACATCGTGATTCAGGAAGCAAATGAAGATATCGAAAAATTGTCCGCTACTGGGAAATCAATCGACTTTGAAACCAAAACATTAGTTGCGGCTGCAAGAAGACTCCCTTGGCTCATCCTGCTATTGTTCATCGGTGTCATCTCCGGGAGAATTATCAGCAGTTTTGAAGATACCCTCAAGCAGGTTGTGGCACTTGCCTTTTTTATGCCGATGATTGCCGGGATGACGGGAAACACTGGAACCCAATCCCTTGCGGTCGTAGTAAGAGGACTGATTTCCTACGATATTGATAAAGGCGTAATTACCCGCTTAATCGCAAGGGAGCTTGGTGTTGGGATTACGATAGGGATCACCTGCTCTGTTCTTATCGCGGTCATCGCATATATATGGCAGGGAAGTCTCATTTTAGGTGCCGTTGTCGGCTGCTCGCTATTTTTCACGTTAATCATTGGGACACTTGCCGGGACGATTATTCCGCTTATTCTTTTTCGTTTAAAAATTGACCCTGCCGTTGCCTCAGGACCACTAATCACCACCTTGAATGACATTTTTTCATTGCTTACCTACTTTGGCATTGCAACCATGTTTTTAAAATATTTAATGTAATAAGAAAAGCGCAAACGACCGTTTAGCGGCGTATGGACTGGAGCACTTTGACTGAGATAAAGGAAACACGGAGAGCGTTAGCGATCCGATGTTGACTTATCGTAGGGAAAAGGGCGAAGTACACTAGCCGCTGGGAGTTGGAGCTAGACAGTAATCTAAGTTCAAAATTTTTAACCTTCTTAATTTATAGAAAATGAAACCTTTTTTGAAGTGAATCGTTAGGTAATATATCAGTTTAAAAATTTTCATAAATTAAGAATGTCTCAATGATAAACACCATATTTATATCATTATGAGACAAACTGTTATAGTATTATTAAGTTAAACTGATTATTTTTTTATAAGTGAAGGTGGATTATGACAGACTTTATTAATAATATTTTGGAATCTTTATCACAATTAGGATATTTCGGCATTGCCTTAGGATTAATGATAGAGATTATTCCAAGTGAAATCGTCTTGGGTTATGGCGGGTATATGATTTCACAGGGACATCTCAATTTTATCGGGGCAGTGATTGCCGGGACGATCGGCGGAACGCTCGCCCAGTTATTTTTATATTGGGCGGGTTATTACGGGGGCAGACCTTTCTTAGAAAAATACGGAAAATATGTCCTTATTAAAAAGAATCATATTGACATTGCTGAACAATGGTTTGAAAAATATGGCGCAGGAGTGATTTTTTCGGCAAGGTTCATTCCAGTTGTCAGACACGCGATTTCCATTCCTGCGGGTATTGCCAAAATGTCAGCAACTAAATTTACTCTCTACACCGTGGCAGCCATTATCCCCTGGACCATTCTGTTTCTATACCTAGGTAAAGTCTTAGGCAGTAACTGGTCACATATTAAAGAATACGCACAACCCTATGTGATGCCCGCCATCATCGGAGCCATTGTTCTAGGGGCGATCTATTTTTTAATCAAAAAAACAAAGAAAACCACCGATTAATCCCGGTGGTTTTGCTTTGCTGAAAATTTTATTTGAGCCCATGAGTCAAGTTTTTTCACATGGTTTCTCCCCGCTAATACTTCAAGACTGACTAGTATGGTCCATTTATTTTCAATCAAAAAATCCAAATCCCGCCCCACTTTTTACTTTTTAAAATGAAATGGCAGTGTGGCCACAATAACCTTCTTTTTAAAAATAAGATAGGCACGGATTAATAAACTTGATTGATTGTGCAGGATATTATGCCAACTTTTCTTGGTAATAAACTGCGGAATCAAAACCGTTACACGATAATTGTTTTCCTCTGCCTTATGTTCTACAGTATCAATAAATTTTGATAAGGGAATTAGTATACTTCGATAATGTGACTGTAAGGTAACGAGTCTAACATCCGGCTGCCATTGCTGCCATTTTTCTTCAAAACGCTTTTCATCCTCACGGTCAAACGACACATAAACAGCAAAGATTTGATCAGTTAATGATTTCGCATAATTAATTGAGTTTTCAACCACTTTCGTAATTCCTGCAACAGGTACAATAATGACATTTCCCTCAATTGGCTGCGCTGGATGGTCAGGATGAATCCTCAATTGTTCACCCACCGCTTCATAATGATAATTAATTCGTTTGAAGGCAAAAACGATTATTGGTAAGAAGATCACCACAAACCATACTTGACTAAATTTCGTCAGGAAGAAAATGATTAACACGGCTAAGGTGATGAGCGCGCCAATTAAATTGGCACTAAGTTTCGCAACCCATCCGACTGGTTTTTCACGTAACCATTTAATAATCATTCCCGTTTGAGATAAGGTGAACGGAATAAATACACCAACCGCATAAAGCGGGATTAAGTGCTCTGTTTGCCCTTTAGAGAAGATTATAAGCAAGATGGAGGCTACTCCTAAGGATACAATCCCGTTCGAATACCCGAGCCTGTCCCCCCTAATCGTAAACATTCTTGGCATATACTTATCCTTGGCAAGTGCATACGCTAATAAAGGAAAAGCAGAATATCCGGTATTAGCTGCCAGAACTAAAATGAGGGCGGTCGTTCCTTGGACAAAAAAGTAAAGATAATTACGCCCAAAGGTTTCTTTGGCAATTTGCGAGACGACCGTTTCGTCATGCCTTGGCGATATACCGTAATAATAAGCTAGGAAAGTAATCCCCGTAAATAACAACGCAAGAAGCGTCCCCATTAATACTAATGTTTTGGCCGCATTCTTTGGTGCCGGATCTTTAAAACTTGGGATTGCATTCGATATGGCTTCTACCCCAGTTAATGCCGAGCATCCCGACGCAAAGGCGCGTAACAGCAAGAAAAGCGTAATCCCTTGAACAGGCGCTCCAATTGGTGCATGCTGGACAGTCGGTGATACATGGCCGGTCATGATTTTAAAGAGACCCACACCAATTAAAATGAACAGGGCAACAACAAACAAATAGACCGGATAAGCTAAGATTGACGCTGATTCTGTTAAACCGCGTAGATTAAGAATTGTAATCAGAACTACCAGAACACACGCAATCCCAACGGTATGCGCATGTAAGGTTGGAAAGGCTGACGTAATCGCATCCGTACCAGCAGAAACACTTACTGCCACTGTTAATATGTAATCGACCAATAGGGATCCCCCGGCAATTAATCCCGCTTTCTCACCGATGTTCTCTTTCGAAACAATATAGGCCCCACCGCCATGAGGGTAGGTATAGATAATTTGTCGATAGGAAAGGATTAGCGCCGCTAATAGAAATAATACTCCAACTGCAATCGGAACCGAATACCAATAGGCAATGACGCTTACGGTTGCTAACACGATTAGGATTTGTTCAGTCCCGTATGCTACAGATGATAAGGCATCGGAAGAAAGAATGGCTAAAGCCTTGAAAATGTTTAATTTTTGTTCGCCTAGTGCCGTTGATTTTAACGGCCGGCCGATTAAGAATCTCTTAAAAGAAGAGAGCACCTGATTCACCCACCACATTTGAAGTAGAATTACCGATTGATTTTAACACAAGACAGTAGTTAATATGAAGTGTTTTCTTTTGACGAAGTACCAAATATTTCATGTAACTATCCATTAAAAATAGTATTATTACATAGTCTTATCCTAAATAGCACGATTATGAAGAAAATTATTATTTAAGAACATATAAAATTTACAATTACCACTAACAAAAAAGCATGGAGACATTATTTAGTCTCCATGCTTTTACAGTAGCTTTTTTCAAAAAACTATTTTACCGCTCCATTAATTACACGTTTCATTGCCTGGATTTGGCCTAAATGAATACTCTCATGGAAAATTGCAAAATTTGTTAGTTCACCAAACGTTTCCTGACCAAGGAATGGTGTTTTTAGCCTTTGGTTAAAACTCTCCGCTGGAATTTCTTTAATCCTTGACACTTGTTCTTGCAGCTGCACAATTAATTCCTGTACCGAAGGAACTTCTCCCTGCCAAGCAGCCGGACTTGTACCAGAGGCAAATAACTCCATATAGTTTGCTGGCAGCTGGGTTGATTTTTTCGGGAATCCAAACATAAATTGCTCTGCAACAGTTAAGACATGGCCAACATGCCAGTGGATGGTATTGTTAAACCCTTCCGGCTGAACATCAGCAATCCCCTCATCTAGTGCATCAACACTTTTAACAAACCTATCCCTTGCTAACTCATAATGCTTAAATAATAATTCACTCATTTTATTTTCCCTCCCATTCGATTACATAGCTATAGTTTAATTGATTTTTGCCTTGTCAGGAAACTACATTTCAACCGGAGCTTCCAATCCTAATAAACGTAATCCTTCTTTCAAAACTTCCGTTACTGCATAGACAAGCGCTAACCGTGCCTGCTGTTCTGGAGTGTCTTCAAGGATTTTTACTTCTGCATAATATTTATTGAAGGCTTGTGCTAAGTCAATAATATATTTAGCCACCTGGGATGGGTCGAAGTTGATGCAGGCTCTTTTAATGGCTGGCGAAAATTCCATTAAGAGGCTCGTTACCTTCCACTCCTTCTCCCAAGCATTTTCGTAGGATAAGGCACCCAACTCCGCATTTACATTCGCCTTTCGTAAAATAGAACATGCCCTTGCATAAGTATATTGCACATAAGGGCCTGTTTCTCCTTCAAAACGAAGCATTTCCTCTAACGAAAATTCAATATCGTTCATTCGATTGTTCTTTAAGTCATGGAAAATTACCGCTCCAACGCCTACTTGTTTGGCCACATTATCTTTGTTTGGAAGGTTAGGATTCTTCTCTTCAATATTATGCCTAGCCATCGCAATCGATTCATTTAAAACTTCCTCTAATAAGACAACCTTGCCTTTTCGCGTGGACATTTTCTTTCCATCTTTTAGCATCAATCCAAATGGAATATGATGCATTTGTTTCGACCAATCGTAGCCCATCTTTGCTAACACAGCCATTAACTGTTTGAAGTGGAGGCTTTGTTCATGGCCAACCACATATAGGGATTGGACAAATTGGTATTCCTCCTGGCGATAAAGAGCCGCCGCTAAATCTCGGGTCGCATACAGCGTTGCCCCATCAGATTTTTTGATCAGGCATGGCGGCAGCTGTTCTTGGGTGAGCTCGACCACCTGTGCCTGCTCGGATTCGACCAATAGCTGTTTTTCTTCAAGAAGCTTGACGACACGCTCCATTTTGTCATTATAAAAGGCTTCGCCGGCATAAGAGTCAAATTCGACATTCATTAACTGATAGATTCTTGAGAATTCTTTTAATGACTCATCACGAAACCATTTCCAGAGTTTTAATGCTTGATCGTCTCCGTCTTCTAGCCTTTTAAACCAGCTGCGCCCTTGGTCTTCAAGGCTTGGATTCGTCTCCGCTTCTTCATGAAATTTTATATACAGGGTTAATAGCTCTTTAATCGGATTCTGCTTGACCTTTTCGGCATCTCCCCATAATTGATAGGCAGTGATCAGCTTCCCGAACTGTGTCCCCCAATCACCAAGATGATTGATTTTAATCGGCTTGTAACCACATTTCTCGACAATTAATGCAAGCGAGTTGCCAATCACCGTTGAACGCAAATGTCCCATTGAAAAGGGTTTAGCAATATTAGGGGAGGACATGTCAATGGTGACAGCACCGCCGTCCCCAAACGTAAGCGCACCATACTTCCCTTTTTGCGAGATGATTTCATTCACTACTTTTTCAGAAGCCGTCTTTTTGTTTAGGAAGAAATTAAGATAGGCTCCAACCACTTCTACTTTTTCAAAAATAGGAGAGTTAATCTTCTTACTTAACTCCTCAGCAATTAGATTGGGGGATTTTCTCTTTAGCTTCGCTAATGTAAAACAAGGAAAGGCTAAATCACCGAGCTCCTGATTCTTAGGTTTTTCAATCATCAGTTCCAGATTGGTTTGTGAAATCTCTTGGACCAGTAATTCATGTAAAATGGCTGCAAGCTCCTGCTTAAAATTCATCTTTAATACCTCCTTTTATCTTTAAAAAAAACAAAAAACTCCCGTCTCTATTAAAAGAGACGAGAGTTCATAATCCCGCGGTACCACTCTAATTGTTCAAAAGAACCAGCTTTCCTTTGTAACGGAGGATCCTCCGGCATACCCTACTCGAGTTCAGGTACACATCTCAAAAATGCGCTTCATTATCTGTTCTGTTTCAGGCTCCCACCACCCCTGAATCGCTGGTACATCATAGATAACTACTCTCTTTATCATTGATTTTATCCGAATTTATTATCTGTATTATACTGGATTAAAATGGATTTTTCCAGTGATTGTTGATTATTTTTCACATTCAGGTAATCCTACAACTAAAGGAGGGATTTTTATGGCGAGAAGAAGAAATAAAATCCTTGTCCCCGAAGCGCGCAATGGCTTGGATGCGTTGAAAGCAAAGGTCGCGAATACCGGGAACCCTGAGGATGCGAAATTTGAAGCAGCAGAAGAAGTGGGTGTTCCATTGAACAAGGGATATAACGGACAGCTTACATCTGAGCAAGCCGGAAAGGTAGGCGGCAGGCTGGGCGGCAGCATGGTCCGCGAGTTGGTCAAAATGGCACAAGAAAACTTAGCGAAGAAAAAGTAATGCGCGGGGCCTAATTTGTTAGGTCTCCTTTTTTATTTTTAGGCTGTGTTTAACGGCATTGTTGATTTTTATAGCCAAGTTGATTGAAGCGCCTGGAGCGGAAATCAACAGCCAAGTTTAAAAAAGTAATTTTTTTAAAAAAAGTTTGACAATTTTGTGACAATTGATAGAATATTCTTACAAGGAGTTGATAGTGATGCAGGAAAAACACTTAAAGAGTATATTTACATTTAAAAAAACAGCAATCTTTGGAAGCGTTCTAGGGCTCATTCTGATTTTGTTAGGTCAATTTGTAAACGGTTACAATACTGCTTATTTCTTAACTGCACTAGGATTTGGAATACTTGCCGGTTCCGTGGTCAATTACCTTTTTGGAACATTTTTAAGTTTAATGGAAGAACTCACTGGAAGCCGTAATAAGAAGTGGCCAAAAATTCCCACTGCTTCAAAAAATATTTATCTTTTAAAATAAGAAATCGGCAGCGCCACTTAGTGACGCACCGATTAGTTAAAAGACTTGTATTGAGGTACACACAAGTCTTTTTCTATGTGGACAAACCTTTTACTAAAAATACTTTCATGATTTCCGCGATTTGTTCCGAGCTCAGCGGCTGATGATTTCTTTCCCAGTCTGAAACTAAGGCAATATACATTTTTAAAAGAAGAAAGCTGGTAATTTCGGTGTCGTTCGGTGGGATTGCCCCTTTCGTGATAGCTGTGTCAATCTTCTGCTTCAAATAGGCAATGATTTCATCCTCAACGTGTTGCAGCATTTCCGAAACAGCTAGAGTCCCCATTTCCGCTTCCTCTTGGACCAGTTTAATCATCAGTTGGTGCTGAGCGCGAAACTCTAATAAACGATAAAGTGCCCGATGCACGTTTTCTGTGAAGGGTAACTCTGGTTGGATGACGGATTCTGCCTCAGCAATCATTTCTTTAACCAAAGTGGAAATAATCTCTTCGAATAATTCTTCTTTATTTTTAAAAAAAGTATAAATCGTCCCTTTGCCAACATTGGCCAGCTTTGCGACTTGATCCATTGTTGTTGCTTTATAGCCAAATAATGAAAAAGACTTAGTTGCTGCCTCTACAATCATCTTTCTTCGATCGGTTGCCATGTCAACCTCCACTGACCATTTTAGTTTTTCAGTCACTTTTAATATACCATAGGATAGGTTTAGTTTCCAAATTTGTCAAAAGTAAAGCCAAGCTCCCTCATAAATAGGAACTCGGCTATTGTTTTACGAACCCGTGGAGCGATAATGTTTTACCCCAACTTGCCAGACAAGGAGACACGGGAGAATAAACAAGCTGCCAGCTGCCGGGATCAGCATATAAAAAATCTCGGTCCCACCGCTCTTTCCGAGAATATAAAGAAGCGGTAAGTAATTCACGGTTCCAAACGGGATCACAAAGGTAAAAAAACGGGCCACCCATTTTTGATAAATATTTAATGGGTATTGCGCCATTTCTCTCCCGCCATCGGTAAAAATGTTAACCACCTCAAGACCTTCAATCGTCCAAAAACACAAGGTGGCCGCCAAGATGTAGATGCCTGTAAAAATAAGCACACCGCTAACAATCATCAGCATTAGTGTGACTGCTTTTACCATACTCCATTCGATGTTGAGATGGATTAGGGCCCCGACCAATACAATCGTACTTTGAAGGAGCCGGCCAAATCTCGTAAACTCGAATTTGGACCCGAGTACTTGAATAAACGTACTGCGAGGGCGAACGAGTAATCGATCAAAATCACCATTCCGAACCAAGCTGGAAAAAGCATCAAAACCTCGGGCAAAGCATTCACTCAGCGCAAACGCCATATGAATGATGCCGAAGCAAAGTGCTACCTCAAAGAATTGCCATCCTTTTATTTGCCCAAACCGTTCGAATAGAAAGTAAAGACCTGCAAAGATCGAAAAAGGAATAAAAAATTGGCCCAGCGTTAATAGCCAAAACGATGTCCGGTATTGCATTTGTGATTTAAAGAGAATCAATAAGTATTTAAAATATATTCTCATTTTTGGTTAACCTCCTTGGACGACAGCTTTCTTTAATACTCCATTTAGTGCCGCCCTCCCTAGCAAGAAAAGACCCGCAAGATAAATCAATTGGATAATGATACCGATCATGGCGTCATGCGGTGGGATATGTCCTGAGTAAACCCTGAACGGGAAATCCGCCGTCCAGCGAAACGGCAGGACATTAGCTATTTTTTGAAGCCAAGCTGGCATAAGAGGTACAGGAATGATTAATCCAGCAAAAAATTCGCCGAGGACACCAAATATTAATAGCGATCCCATCGGGGACAAGGTCACAAACACGGATATATATAAGAACATCGAGATCGCTACTAAGAGAAGCAGGCCTAACAGTAAGGCGCTTAAGAAGAATAAAAAGGCTGTTGGGCTGGGTGGAAGAGTCATGTTGTACGGCTTTGGTAAGAAGAATGAAACAATTAGAATCGGAAAGCAGCGCAAGAAGGCACTGGATAGCCGCTGCGCCAGCAGCTTGGCATACCAATAACCATAGAGCTCACATGGCCGGCATAGTTCGTAAGCAATATTGCCACTTGTTATCAGATCAAATAGCTCGTTATCGCGAAACCAGATGGTAACGAACACAAGAAAGGCCTGTTGCAGCCAGATGTAGGTGATTAATTCTTTTAAGGAAATAGGAGGAGTTTTCGTTGCAAATTCGTAAAATGCTTCAAATACCATAATCGTTATAAAACCCCAGAAAAATTGAGTAGCTACCCCTGCCAATGCAGCAGTCCGGTACTGCATTCCAATGTTTAACCGCAGCTTCAAAACAGATAGATACACCCTCATATTTTGTACTCCTTATAAAGCTGGAGAATCGTTTCCTCAATCGGTTGGGATTCAATCGAAATATCAATCAACTCAAGCTTATCGGACAACTGAGTAATGATTTCCGAAGTGTTAACCTGCTCCGTATCAATGCTGAGGATGACCCGTTCCGGCGATCTCGAAACCACGGTTGCATGTGCGATCTCAATTGGGTTTTCATTTTTGCGGAAATCAGCGGTGATCGTTTTTTGGGAACCAAATTTTCTTCTTAATTCCTCTAAACCGCCGTCGTACAATAAGCTGCCTTTTCCGATTAATAGAACCCTGTCAGCCAACGCTTCGATATCATTCATATCGTGCGTGGTCAGGATGACGGTGACACCCTTTTCCTTGTTGATCGTTTTGATGAATTGGCGGACAGCTATTTTAGAAGCAGCATCAAGGCCGATGGTTGGTTCGTCTAAAAATAGGATTTTCGGATTATGTAGGAGAGAAGCTGCTAGTTCACAGCGCATCCGCTGCCCTAAGCTTAATTGTCGGACGGGTGAATTGATTATGTTTTTCAGTTCTAGCGTTTCGATGAGTAGATTAATCGTAGTTTGATATTCTTGCTGGGGAACCTTGTAGATGTCTTTTAAAAGTTCGAAGGAATCCATTACCGGAACATCCCACCATAGCTGTGAGCGCTGACCGAAAACAACTCCAATATTTTGGACATAATGCACCCGGTCTTTCCACGGTGTGTAACCCATGATCGTGCAATTCCCGGTGTCAGGCACCAGGATCCCGCTCATTATTTTTATCGTCGTCGATTTCCCCGCCCCATTCGGGCCAATGTAACCGACAATTTCTCCTGGATTAATCGAAAAAGATAGATCCTTCAGAGCGTCAACAACCGTATGTTTTCGATAAAAAAGAGACTTCGCAGCCTGACGAAAGCCTGTCTGGCGCTGGGCCACCTTGAAAGATTTGCTTATCCCTTGTAGATGAATCAACCGTTATCCCCTCCTGATCTATCTAGAGTCATAGAGGAAAATAATAACATCTTATATTTATTGTTGTCAATAATTTTTCTGAATAATAAAATAACTATTGTTTGGAATGTTAACAAAATATACACTCATGTAGAGCTATAAATTTTATAAAATGAACTTGGGAATCTATAAAGTGCCTATTAAAGACAATTCAACTTCTTCCTTGGTGGGTTTTGTCCTTAAGAATACTTATATGAAACCAAAAAAACACCGTTCAAAAAAAATGGGCGGTGTCTCTAGGCGATGTAGGGGGTTACATTATGTTTTTAAGAAAGAAAAGATTAAATTATTTGCTTTGTTTGGTATTGTTTATTGTTTTACTTTCTGGATGTAACAGTAACGAGAAATCAGTTGTAAAATTACCTTTTATCATTATCAGGAGAAAGTGAGAATTGGGAGGTGGATTCTTACAAATTAGAACTTTCACCAGATGTCTTTAATGTTGGGAACGGAACAATTACAATGAAAAATCAAACAACATATACTACTGATTTTATTGATATAAAGGTACACGCTACCATTAATAATAAAAATGAAGTTATTCAATCCAAGAGGATAACAGGAGATGATACTGCAATAAATCAAATGACTATTGGAGCAATCGAGGGTGAAGATGTATTAGTCGGTAAAAATGGGAAACCTATTACATTAAAAAATATAAGTGATATTTATATAGAAATAGAATGGCAAGACGTAAATGAAAAACAAAGGATGCGAGAAAAAATTGATATATATAATAAAGAATATTTCTTCAAGTAACCTACGCTAATTGAAGAAGAAAGGAAACTCTTAAAATTGGGTTTCCTTTAATTATGTCCAATTATCAACATTAAAATATAACAGAGCCTAAAAATAAAAAAACTCCTCGCAAAATTCTGCTAGGAGTTTATTGTATGATGATATGTAATTTATGTAAATAAATAAATATTTTACCATACATTAATGAAATTATCAATAAAAAAATCATTGATAATCTCTAAAAAAAATTTAAATAAGGGGAAAAAGACCCGATCCCAAAACACCGGACCGAGTCTTTAGCTTTAGTTGTTGGAAGACAACTAAATTGGGTACTACGGAACGGTCAAACCCGCATTCACTTCTTTCATATCTGTTCGTTTAATATTTTTCCTTTTATTCTTTGATGAATTCCTTTGTACTTCTCACTGTATCAATTGGGCGAACTAATTTTTCTATTTCTGCACGTTTAGGCTCTAAGAATGGAGGTAAAGATAATTTTTCCCCAAGCGTTTCATAAGGTTCATCTCCCATAAAACCAGGACCATCTGTAGCGAACTCAAATAAAACTTGCGGTGCAACTCTTGCGTATAATGACTCAAAAAAGTGACGATTTACATAACCGGATGTATGGAATCCGAAACTATTCATCCGTTCAATCCATTCTTCTAAAACAGAGCGATTCTCTACACGTAATGCCGCATGGTGAACCGTATTCATTATATATTCCTCCAAGATTTAATTTAAGATCAATGGTCGTAATTTTTCTTCGATCTCTTTTCGATTTGGTTCCAAAAATGGTGGAAGTGCTAATTTTTCCCCCATTGTTTCCATTGGTTCATCTGTCGCAAATCCTGGTGTATCTGTTGATAATTCAAATAATATACCATTGGGTTCCCTGAAATATAATGCCTTGAAGTAATACCGTTCCACTTTCCCTGAATTCGGTAACCTGTATTCTTTCAAACGCACTGCCCATTGATCATATTCTTCCTCATTCGGAACACGGAAGGCAACATGGTGAACACCTCCACGACCTAAGCGGACTCTTGGCAAATCGGGTCTTGATTCAATATGAACTTCCGCACCGCTGCCGCCTTCTCCAGTTACATAAATCAATAGATCTGGATAATCCCCTTCAAGTGAAGGATAAGCACCGGCAAATCGAAAACCCATAACTTCTGTTAAAACACCGATAGTTGGTTCTGCAATTGCGACTGTGAGGGTTACAGGTCCTAAACCAATAATGGCATGTTCCAGTGGAATGTCATCCTTTTGCCATGGAATCCCAGCTTTCACACCTTTTTCACCGTTATCGGCTACCAGTATTAAGCGGGTCCCATCGAAATCTCTGAAAGCCAATGTATCACGATTTGCTCTTTTTTGAATATCATCATGTTCCACCCCAAATTGATTAAAACGTTCTTTCCAAAATAACAATGAATCTGAACTTCTAACCCTTAGTGAAACAGTAGAAATATCTGAAGTTCCCCTGTATGTTTGCCCAAGATGTGGAATGTCAAAGAACGTGACTTCAGTTCCTGGGGTTCCTTCCGCGTCAGCATAGAAAAGATGATAGGATTCTGTATTATCTTGGTTAACAGTTTTCTTTACCAATCTCATTCCTAAAATTTTTGTATAAAATTCATAATTTTTTTCCGCTTTTCCTGTTAATATTGATACATGATGTAGTCCTAATAGTTCCATCTCATTTCACTCCTGGCAAATTCTTTGTATTTTAGAATAAAAGTGAATCTAAAGCATATTGACCGGGACCGACCAAAGCTATACCAATAGCAACTGCAAGTAAAGTTAAGTTGTATTCATATCCATTAGCTGTTGCCCATAATCCGTTAGGAGCATGAACTTTCACTATCGCCATTGCCATAGTTCCTGCAATCATAATTCCTGCAAGTGGAGTTAAAAGTCCTAAGGCAAACAAGATTCCCCCAATAAGTTCTGCTAATCCTGCCAAAAGAGCCATGGTTACTCCGGGTTTCATGCCAATGGATTCAAACCACCCTCCTGTACCTTTTAAACCATAACCACCAAACCAACCAAACAATTTTTGAGCACCATGACCCACAAATAGTAAACCAATTACCAAACGAATGATTAATAAACCAATATTTATCATATTAAATCCTCCTAAATATTATTTATCTCGAATTCGAGATAATTTATTAAAAAAAATGAAAGGTTACACTTTACTCTTTACTTTTTTCAAAAGCCGCACCAATTTCTCTGCCTCATCAGAATCTAATGAGTCAAACATTTGATTGACAAACTTATGATATTTCGGCATGATGTCGTTCATCAATTCGTTTCCATCATCAGTTAATGTCACATGTATCACCCGGCGATCATCTGGACAGGCATTTCGTCTTAATAAACCTCTTTGTTCTAGTTTATCTATAACATAGGTCATCGAACCACTTGAGACCAATATGCAATTTCCAATTTGTTGAATTGTTTGTTTCCCTTTTTGATAAAGTACCTCCAAAACAGAAAATTCCGTAATACCAAGCTTGTTTTTTGTCATTTCTTCCTTTATTCGATCATGAATTGCTTTAGATGCTTGCATTAATATCAGAAAGGGCGAATTATTGCATTTCCTCTCCATTAATTTCACCTCCCTAAATAATCTTGAATTAAAATATCTTGAATATGAGATAATAATAATACTTTTAAATTTTTTTGTCAATAACCTTTTAATTTATCGATCTAATCTAACTCGTTTAAGAAGATTCTTTCACAATCCTCTACCAAAATTATGCGATAATTATCCATTACTTTTTAATAGTTCATGGAATCCTGGTAATCAAAAAAAAGACCCAACTCTAAAATTAGGTTGGGTCTTAGTTGATCACATTGTTGAAAAACAGTTTAAAGTTAGTTCCCGACTTTGTTGTCCGGTACCCAACTTTGTTGTAACTCAACATTAGTTTATTATTTAAAACTCTTATTTACTCAACAGTCACCGATTTCGCAAGGTTACGTGGCTTGTCGACGTCACAGTCGCGGTGCAGTGCAGCGTAGTATGAAAGTAACTGCATTGGTATAACAGAGATCAGCGGTGTTAATAATTCATTTACTTCTGGAATCACAAAGCTATCTTCGTCACGATCTAACCCCTTCATCGAAATGATGCATGGGTTAGCTCCGCGAGCAACTACTTCCTTCACATTTCCGCGAAGGTTCATGTTTACACTTTCTTGAGTAGCTAGAGCAACAACCGGTGTACCCTCTTCAATTAAAGCAATCGTACCGTGCTTTAATTCGCCGCCTGCAAATCCTTCTGCTTGAATATAGGAAATTTCTTTAAGTTTCAAGGCACCTTCTAAACCAACATAGAAGTCAATCCCACGGCCGATGAAGAAGCAATTGCGAGTTATGGATAAAAATTCTCTTGAGATATGCTCAATAAGCTCTTTCGAATCACAAAGAACTTCCATTGCGTTCGCAACAATACCAAGCTCTTTTACAAGATCAAAGTCAATTTCTAAGCCGCGGCTTTTGGCAGCAACTTCAGCTAAAATAACTAATACCGCTAACTGTGCTGTATAAGCCTTCGTTGAAGCAACAGCAATTTCAGGACCTGCATGTAATAAAAGCGTATAGTCCGCTTCACGAGAAAGCGTTGAGCCTGGAACATTTGTAATCGTTAGTGTAGGGTAACCCATCTCTTTTACATTAACAAGAACGGCACGGCTGTCAGCTGTTTCTCCACTTTGTGAAATGAAGATAAATAACGGCTTTTCAGAAAGAAGCGGCATGTTATAACCGAATTCACTGGAGATATGAACCTCAACGGGGATTTTTGCCATTTTCTCAATGAACTGCTTCCCGACAAGTCCTGCATGATAGGAAGTACCAGCTGCAATAATATACAGACGATCCGCTCCATTTAAAGCATCAATGATTTCACGATCAATGGTTAATTCACCTTGCTCATTTTGATATGTTTGGATAATACGGCGCATCACAAGCGGCTGTTCATCAATTTCCTTCAGCATGTAATGGGGATATGTTCCTTTTTCAATATCACTAGCATCAAGTTCAGCTGTATATGGTTTACGGCTGATAATTTCACCGTTCAGATTTTGTATTGTTACTTTATCCTTTTTTACGATAACAATTTCTTTGTCCATTAATTCCACGTACTGGTCTGTTACTTGCAGCATCGCCATTGCATCACTTGCCACAACATTGAAGCCTTTACCTAAACCAACAAGAAGCGGGCTTTTATTTTTGGCCACATAAATGGTTTCATTATCTTCTGCATCTAAAAGCGCTAATGCATATGAACCATGTAAAAGAGTCAACGTTTTACGGAAAGCCTCTAATACTTCCAAACCTTCGTTTACAAATAACTCAATCATTTGAACAATAACTTCTGTATCCGTTTCACTTTCAAACGTTACGTCAGATAAATATTCCTGTTTTAAAAGATCGTAGTTCTCAATGACCCCGTTATGAACGAGCGTAAAACGGTCAGATGTACTCTGATGCGGATGGGAATTCCCTTTACTTGGCACCCCATGTGTTGCCCAGCGTGTATGTCCAATCCCGATATGTGCATGTACATCCTCATCAACAATACTGCGTAAATCAGCAATACGACCTTTTTCTTTAAAAACATGAATTCCGTTCTCATTCTTTACAGCGATTCCAGCTGAATCATAGCCTCTATATTCGAGTTTTTCTAAGCCTTTTAGTAAAATCTCTTTCGAGTCTCTATTCCCAATATATCCAACAATTCCACACATTCTTCTGTTTCCTCCCTATCCAGGGGGCAATAATGCTTGGAGGCAATACTTGCCCCCTGATCAATGTTATGGTCAGGTATCTGTCTATACCCTTTTGAAACATTACTTCTAGTATGCGCATTTTCTTCTCTTTGTGCACAGAGTTGCCCCTGTGTTTTAAAGAAGAAATTTTCGGTTGTGCGTCTCAACCGGGAGGTATCCGCCGAACATTCGATACTCCTCCTCCTCGTCAACTAACCTCACCACTTTAGGTTAGTCCAGGCGCTTTTTAAAAGGATAATTCTCTTACTACCCACCTTTCATTAAAAATATGCATTCATTCTGCTTTGAAAAAGCAAAGCAAATTAATACTACTATGATTGAGCGTCACCGTCAACCAAAACCAGGGATTTCCCTCTTTCTCCTTACTTATAACTCATACATAATAAAATATGCATAAGGGATTTGAATCGTTCCCTTATGCATATATTTTTCTGCTTTATTCTTTTAATTCCATTTCTTCTTTGACAACTGCCACAATCCTGTTCACATAAGATTCACAAAGTTCCTCTGTCGATGCCTCTGCCATGACGCGAACAAGCGGTTCCGTTCCTGATGGTCGGACAAGAATTCTTCCGTTTCCTGCCATTTCAGCTTCAACTTGCTCAATAACCTCTTTTACCTTTGCATTATCGGTTACATGATGTTTATCGGTTACTCTCACATTGACAAGCTTTTGCGGGAATTTTTTCATTTCACCAGCTAACTCAGAAAGAGGCTTCCCAGTTGCCTTCATAATATTGACTAATTGCAGGCCTGATAATAAACCGTCACCTGTGGTGTTATAGTCTAAGAAAATAATATGGCCTGATTGTTCGCCGCCCAGATTAAACCCATTTTTCTTCATTTCTTCGACAACATAACGGTCACCTACCGCTGTCGGTACACTATGGATCCCATGTGCCTCAAGTGCTTTATAGAATCCAAGATTACTCATAACGGTTGATACAATCGTCCCATGCTTTAAGCGGCCTTGCTCCTTCATATATTTACCGCAAATGTACATGATTTGGTCCCCATCAACAATTGTTCCATTTTCATCAATCGCAATCAAACGGTCTCCATCACCGTCAAAGGAAAGACCTACATCAGCACCCTTTTCTTTGACTAAGGCTGCTAGTGCTTCAGGGTGTGTTGAGCCCACTCCTGCATTGATATTTAAGCCATTGGGAGAGGCGCCCATTGTTGATAGGTCCGCATCTAAATCGGCAAATAAGTGTGCCGCTAGAGACGACGTTGCCCCGTGTGCACAATCTAAGGCAATATGGATTCCTGTAAAATCTTCATCCACACTATTTTTCAAATATTGGAGATACTTTTGACCGCCCTCGAAATAATCCATGACTTGACCAAGTTCCGAACCCACTGGTCGAGGCAGTTGATCTTCTGGTAAATCGATGAGCGTCTCAATTTCTAATTCCTGCTCATCAGAAAGCTTAAAGCCATCGGGACCAAAAAATTTAATGCCGTTATCAGCCACTGGATTATGAGAAGCAGAAATCATGACTCCTGCTTGGGCACCTAAAGCTTTAGTTAAATATGAAACACCTGGAGTAGATATAACTCCTAAACGCATAACTTCGGCTCCAATGGATAATAACCCTGCCACAAGGGCTCCTTCTAACATATGGCCAGATATACGCGTATCCCGTCCGATGAGAACTTTGGGACGATCTTTATCCTTTGTTAAAACATATCCGCCATAGCGGCCTAATTTAAAGGCCAACTCAGGTGTTAATTCGCTATTTGCTACTCCACGTACCCCGTCGGTCCCGAAATATTTTCCCATTTTAAAAATCTCTCCTTCAACATGTGTATTGCTAGATATTAGGCATTATTTTTTTCGATCGTAATTTTCGCTGATGATTTAGTAGGTTTCCACTTTACAGCCGAAGGTCCTTCCACGTGAATGTCCACTATATGATCCCCTTCTACAAGGCCAGACAAATCAATAAAGACTTTGAAATCCTCAGGCCTAATGCTGCTAACTGCCGAAGAGGGACCATTAATAAGTATATTTATCATTTGATTTCCTGGGTCGTTAACCGTGGCCTTATATTCTTCGGATAATCCTTGAATGTTTAACGGTACATCCGAAACTGTTTTTTCTTCTTGTTTTTTGACCACAACGGTTGCCTTTACTATTTGCGGGGTAACCTTTGTAATTCCATTAGAGATAATGACAGGCAATGTAAGGGTGGTGTTATCGGTAATTTTACTGATATCAACCTCAACACGGACATTATCCGTATTTTTAAGAACATCTTCATCCCCTGTGATTGTTGCCTCTTTTTCATCGATATCAATCGATTCAATCGTCACACCTTCTGGGGCAGTACCATTTCTAACAATTTTTATCGGTACAGTCTTACTGTTGCTTTTTATTGGTATCGTGATTTCTACCGTTTCCGGATCGACCACTACATTTAACTTATTTAGATCTTTGTCAAGAACCTGGACATTAGCCTCTTCTGAAATGGTTTCTTTCAGTTGACCTTTTTCCTCAAGGGCAGCCTTTACATACGTAATCCGGTCGATGACACTTTTGGCACCTGTAATCTTCACTTTATTTGGCTCAACAACGGGTTGTCCTGCAGAATAACCCGCTTCTATTTGGCTCGCATTAAATTCTGCTTCAACTTTAAATTCCTTTGTGATTTTTTCCTGAACAGATACAGTTACACTAGCTGGTTTCATCGTCGCACTCAATTTATCCGACAGGTCTCTTACTTTTAATTTTACTTTCTGTTTCCCAATTTTAGCTTTTGATAAATCTACGTAAACCTCAAAGTTCTTCAACGCTTTAGCAGACTGAATGTGCGTTATTGGTCCTTTTAAAGTGATATCAACCGTGGCTGGAATTCCTGACACCACTAGATTTTCCGTATCATAATAAACCTTTACAGGAATATTGGTAATGGTTTCTGTTGATTGCTCTCCTGGCACATTCACATCCGTTATTTTTTTACCTGTATGTGGTACAGAAGAATATAAAAGTACCGCTAACAACAAGGCAAGAATTTTAATAAACCAAGGATTATCCATCAATTTATCCATTATTTTTCCCCCTCCAGTTCCAACGAGCTGAAGAAGCTTGTTTTGTTTTCAAATGAATAAACAATTCACTCGTAAGTAATTCTTTCAGTTGTTCTGTATTTATCGCTCGGTGAAGCTCCCCGTTCTTTGTAAGGGAAATATGACCTGTCTCTTCAGAAACGATGACAGTGACACTATCAGTCACTTCACTTATTCCTAATGCAGCCCGATGTCTGGTTCCCAGCTCCTTAGATATAAACGGGCTTTCGGATAACGGCAGATAGCATGCGGCTGCTGCGACATTATTTTTTTGGATGATTACCGCACCATCATGGAGCGGTGTATTTGGGATAAAAATATTAATCAGCAATTCAGAAGAAATATTGGAATTTAGCTGGATCCCCGTTTCTATGTAATCGCCCATTCCCGTTTCTCTCTCGATCGAGATTAACGCCCCAATACGGCGCTTTGCCATATAATCAGTTGCCTTAACAATCGCCTCAACCGTTTTTTCCGGATCTTCATCATCCAGATTACTGCTTCTTGAAAAGAACTTCCCCCTGCCTAATTGCTCAAGGGCTCTTCTAAGTTCTGGCTGAAATATAATAATAATCGCAAGAAACCCGTATGTTATCGCCTGTTCCATCATCCAGCTTAATGTTTGGAAGCCTAGAAACTCACTGACAACTCGGACTAGAAGAATCACGAGAATGCCTTTTAGTAATTGAACGGCCTTCGTTCCTCTAATCACATTGATCAGCTTGTAAATGACATACCATACGAGGACAATATCAACAATACTAGCTAAATACTTCCATAGTTCGAAATCAGCAAACGGCATTGTTCTTCCTCCGTAATTTTCTTTAACACAAATAAATTACAACCTATTTATTATACCATAAATATCACTTGTACCTATTATATGTATCTGGGTAAAAAAACAAATCACCCGGTCAGAGTGATTTGTTTTTTTATTTGGTTTCTGGTTGGTCTTCCAATATTTGAACCACATCTTGTGCGGTCTTTTTAATATGATACCAAATCCAATCGAACACTTCATTTACCTCTTCAATCTGCCCTGTTACATGTCCTGCAGAGGCCAAATATTTTTCACCATTGATAACTGTCACATCACCTTGGACTTCACCTTCAATTTCTAATGTCCCATTCCGAACAATGACATCGCCCTTGACCGTCTCACCTTTAGGAACAATAACCGTATTATTTTTAACTACTAAGTTTTTTTGCTTCGATACAGAAAACTCTCGATCTTGATTCCAAGTAGAAAATACGCTTCCCATCATTAATATGAGAAATAAAGAGGCAGCTGCAAGCAAAGGATGGTTTTTCAACCAACGCTGCATCCAAATCTTTCGTTTCTCTTTTGGTAAACGAGACAACACGTTCGCTGTAAAGTCATCAGGTACCTGCATATGTGACACGCTCTTTACAAAAGCGATCGTCTTATTTAGCTCATTAAATATAGCTTCGCATTCTTTACAGTTTTGGAGGTGCTCTCTTAATATTCGTTCTTGATCAGGTGTAATTTCTTCATCTAAGTATTCATGCATTAGTTCGATGATTTGTTCTGGACACATTAACAGTTTCACCTCTTATCACACATATCGTAATTGTTGTCTTAACGCTTCCCGGCCACGGTGAATCCTTGTTTTAACCGTTCCAAGAGGTAAATCAAGAATTTCGCTAATTTCATTTAAGGACAACTCTTCAATATATTTTAATACGATGGCTGTCCGATATTTATCGGGCAGTTTTAATATCTCTTTCTGGACCGTATCCTGCAACTCTAAGCTTTCTACTTCTGACTCTGGCAGCGGTGTGTTCGAAGGGATCTGCGAATACATTGTTAATCCTTCTGTCCCTGCAACCTCTGCATCTAAATAATGATCCGGTTTCTTTTTTCGCATTCGGTCAATACACAGATTGGTTGCAATCCGAAAAAGCCAGGTTGAAAATTTCAAGTCTTGATTAAAGGTTTTGATATTCACATAAGCACGAATAAAAGCTTCCTGTGCCATATCCTCAGCTTCATGACGATTTCCAAGCATCCGGAAACATAGTTGATAAATACTGTTTTTATATATTTCAACAATTTCACCAAAGGCATCTTGGTCCCCTTTGATTACTTGTTTTATTCTCTTTTTTACAATTGCATCCATTACGTTACCTCAGCTCCATTGCTGCTATCCGATAATACGAATCGTTAGCAAAAAAGTTTCGTTTTACACGAAAAAATTTCTCAATACCTTTAATATTAACAAAAATTTACTAAAAGGGCTTACTAATTAGTTTAAAGATTTTATGAAGGGAGATAAATTGACACGGTTTTTAATTCTTTGACAAGAAGAAAATAGAAAAAAGCTGCATCTCGCCAGAAGAACAGGTTGGCCCGTTTTCTTACGAAATGCAGCTTTACTTATTTATTTATTTATTATAATAATTTTTCTCCGAATAATGAGCCCATCAATTCAACTGCCACTTTAGCAGTTTTATTTTTTTCATCTAAAATGGGATTTACTTCTACAAATTCTGCTGAGGTAATGATTTTTGCTTCCTCTAACATCTCCATAGCAAGATGACTTTCCCGGTAGCTGATTCCACCCATAACTGGTGTTCCAACGCCTGGAGCATCATTTGGGTCTAGGCCATCTAAATCAAGTGAAAGGTGGACACCATCTGTCTTTTCTTTCAGGTAAGCGATGGTTTCTTCCATTACTTTGGCCATCCCCATCCGATCAATTTCATGCATTGTGTAAACTTTGATTCCTATTTCCTTTATTAAATCTTTTTCACCATCATCCAGTGCTCTTGCACCAATAATGACTACATTTTCAGGTTTAACTTTAGGACCATATCCACCTATCTCGGTTAACAAGCTGTGCCCTAACCCGATACTTACGGCTAGTGGCATTCCATGGATATTACCAGATGGGCTTGTTTCAGCCGTATTTAGATCCCCATGTGCGTCATACCAAATAACACCAAGATTTTTATAATGTTTAGAGACACCTGCTAAAGTACCAATAGCAATACTATGATCCCCACCAAGCACAAGCGGAAACGCACCTGACTCGACAGCAGCATCTACTTTTTCAGCCAACAAAGCACTTTTCTCAGCAACTAAATCAAGATTCCGCAAATTGGATTCTTTATCCACCACAACTTCAGGTCTGCCAATTGGAATATCACCTAGATCATGTATTTCATCAAATAGTGGCTTAAGTCGTTCAACCATCCCAGCATAACGGATGGCACTTGGCCCCATATCTACCCCTCGTCGCATTTGACCTAAATCCATCGGCATTCCAATAATTGAAAGTTTACTCATATTAATTCCTCCTACCCCTTTATATATCTATTTTAACCGCTTTCATACCAATGACTCAACTCGACAAAATTATGTATATATATACGAAGCAAAAAAGCGTCTACGTGACCAAGACCGAGGAAAATTAATGAATCCAGTCACGTAGAATTGGTATATGTAACCGAAACCAAGGAAAGTCAATGAATCCAGTCACGTAGAGTGGGCCTACGTGACCAAAACCAGGGAAATTCAATGAATCCAATCACGTAGAACCGGTCTACGACTCAAACCAAGAGAAATCAGTGAATCCATGCACGTAGACCTGGCCTGCGTGACTGAAAATGTGATTAAATTTCTGATCAACTTCACAGAATTAATAATAAAATTAACAGGGCCAAAAAGAAAAAGACTTTGGATATTTAATCCAAAGTCTTTTTCTTTATTATAAATGAGCCATGAAGGACTCGAACCTTCGACCCTCTGATTAAAAGTCAGATGCTCTACCAACTGAGCTAATGGCTCTCTGGCTGGGCTAGCTGGATTTGAACCAACGCATGTCGCAGTCAAAGTGCGATGCCTTACCGCTTGGCTATAGCCCAATAGAGATGTAATATTATCTAGTATGTCCAACTTTTTTAAAAATATAAATGGTGGAGGGGGACGGATTCGAACCGCCGAACCCGGAGGGAGCGGATTTACAGTCCGCCGCGTTTAGCCACTTCGCTACCCCTCCATATTAAAATTTAAAAAAGCAGTGCCGGCGAGAGGACTTGAACCCCCAACCTACTGATTACAAGTCAGTTGCTCTACCAATTGAGCTACCCCGGCATGTAGTTTGAAAAAATATTAAGTTTGAACACGATGACTTCGTTGCCGTCATCCTGACCTCAGAAAGCTTATGCAAGCAGCAGCTCGGTCAGTATGCTGAAGTATATTCAAGGAGCTTATTCGATCGTGCTCTACCAATTGAGCTACCCCGGCATGTAGTTAACATAATTATATTATGGTGGAGGATGACGGGCTCGAACCGCCGACCCTCTGCTTGTAAGGCAGATGCTCTCCCAGCTGAGCTAATCCTCCACAGCAATGAAAGTTATTTTACGCTAGTGCATAAAAAACTTTGGTGACCCCTACGGGACTCGAACCCGTGTTACCTCCGTGAAAGGGAGGTGTCTTAACCGCTTGACCAAGGGGCCATACTATTATAAAAATAGGAAAGCTTCCAAGCGGGCTCGAACCGCTGACCTCTTCCTTACCATGGAAGTGCTCTACCTACTGAGCTATGGAAGCATAGCTATATATAAGTTTACATAAAAATGGCTCCGCAGGTAGGACTCGAACCTACGACCGATCGGTTAACAGCCGATAGCTCTACCACTGAGCTACTGCGGAACAATAATATTTCAGCCTGGCAGCGTCCTACTCTCACAGGGACGCGTGTCCCAACTACCATCGGCGCTGAGAAGCTTAACTTCCGTGTTCGGTATGGGAACGGGTGTGACCTTCTCGCCATTACTGCCAGACTATTTTCAAGTCATTATTTATTATAATATCTTTTTGAAATTTTTCAAGAGGAAAATTATTTTTTTTCATTCCCTCAAAAC